>NZ_JAAHGU010000133.1:0-20012 GCF_010692685.1 Okeania sp. SIO2F5
GGCATCCAAACAATATGCTACTGCTAGAAATCAATGGCTGCAAACAAGACAATTGTTGTGGCAGAATTATCCTACTGATGGAGAAAGAGCAGGAGCTGAGATTAGAGCTGTATGGTTAGATAGGGGTACTATTGTTCAGGCCCGCTCCGAACGTGGTTTGGCAATGGTATTTGACCGACTTGCTGCTGCTGGTATTAATACTGTTTTCTTTGAAACTCTGAATGCTGGTTACACAATTTATCCCAGTAATGTTGCTCCCAGACAGAATCCTTTGACAATTTCCTGGGACCCACTTGAGTCTGCGGTTAAGTTAGCTCGCGAGCGGAATATGGAGATACACGCTTGGATATGGACGTTTGCGACGGGAAATAAGGCTCATAACCGCGCTCTCGGTCAGCCAGATAGTTATTTGGGCCCGGTGATTTCGGCTCATCCTGATTGGGTGATGACTGATAAAAGGGGTCGGAAAAGACACCCTTCTGATGGCAAGGTTTATATGGACCCTGCTAATCCTTATGTTCGGCAATATCTGCTGAGGATAATAGATGAAATTGCTAGTCGCTATCAGGTTGATGGGATTCAACTTGACTATATTCGCTATCCTTTTCAAAATCCTGGTCGGAATTTTTCTTATGGTTACAGCACAACAGCTCGTCAACAGTTTCAGCAGTTGCATGGTGTAGATCCAATGAAGATTTCTTCACGCGATCGCCAAAATAGGTGGAAGTGGACTGAGTTTAAGATTAATCAAGTTAATAGTTTTGTGGCGGATACTTCGAGATTTCTCAAACAGAAATATCCAAGGATGATTTTATCGGCGGCGGTGTTTCCTTTTCCACGTCATGAGCGTTTTGATAAAATTCAGCAAGATTGGGAAACTTGGGTTCTCAGGGGTGATATTGATTTGTTGACTCCGATGACTTATGCTTTGGATACGAATCGTTTCCAGCAAATTACGCAACCGCTGACAAGTACGCGAGTATTAGGTAGTACTTTGATAACGCCTGCAGTTAAGCTTTTGAATCTTCCTGAAATTGTAGCGGTTGACCAAATTCAAGCGGCGAGGGATTTGCCTACAGGGGGTTACATTATTTTTGCTGCGGAAAGAATTACTGGGGGGTTACATGGATTTTTGACTCGTACTCAGGGAGGACCGGAAACTGGGAAGAATAATAGAGCTTCATTGAGTGCTTTTGCGAACCCTTCTCATGTTGTGGAGGGTCCTATTCCCTATCGACAACCGTTTGCAGCAGCAGCAGACCGTTTTCAAGCTTTGAAAAAGGAATGGAGTTTTTTGTTGGCAAATGAGCAACTTTCTATGAGGAAGTCAGAGCTTGAGAGTTGGCGAGTTAAGGCTGAGGAATTGGCAGCAGATTTGAATCAATTGGCTGAAAATCCCGATAATAGTAATTTGAATAAAGCGAGAAATAGTTTGAGAAGGTTTCAGTTACAGTTTAGGGGTTCTATGAGTGTTCATGGGAGGGAAAATGCTTATCAAGTTCAGACTTGGCAAAATCGTTTAGCTGCTTTGGAAATGTTGTTAAATTATGGCGATCAAGTGCGGTTGAAAAGTGGGAGGTTTTAATAAGCATTCAGCCGTCAGCTATTAGCTATCGGCGGCTTTGTTGCATGAAAGTATATAGCTGTCGCACTTGCTCCGCATATGTACTTCATAATGTGCGGAAATTGCTGTAACTATTGGGCAACAGATGAATAGAACATCAATTTTTGAACATAAAAGAGCTGAAACTTTTACCTGTAAAGGCTTTGAGATTTAATCAGCAGACCAATAACTATTGGACAATAGATCAATAGAACATCAATAATTGCCAACAGAGCGATCGCTTTGTGTGCAGACCAATAACTATTGGACAACAGATGAATAGAACATCAATGTTTAACAGAAAAAGGCTGAAACTTTTACCTGTAAAAGCTTTGAGATTTAATCAGCAGACCAATAACTATTGGACAATAGATAAATAGAACATCAATAATCGGTTTCATAGAGCGATCGCTTTTTGTGCAGAGCAATAACTATTGGACAATAGATCAATAGAACATCAATAATTGCCAACAGAGCGATCGCTTTTTGTGCAGAGCAATAACTATTGGACAATAGATCAATAGAACATCAATAATTGCCAACAGAGCGATCGCTTTTTGTGCAGAGCAATAACTATTGGACAATAGATTGATAGAACATCAATAATTGCCAACAGAGCGATCGCTTTGTGTGCAGACAAATAACTATTGTCCAATAAATCGATAGAACATCAATAATGACGAACAGAGCGATCGCTTTGTGTGCAGACAAATAACTATTGTCCAATAAATCGATAGAACATCAATAATGACGAACAGAGCGATCGCTTTGTGTGCAGACAAATAACTATTGTCCAATAGATCGATAGAACATCAATAATCGGTTTCATAGAGCGATCGCTTTGTGTGCAGACAAATAACTATTGTCCAATAGATCGATAGAACATCAATAATCGGTTTCATAGAGCGATCGCTTTTTGTGCAGAGCAATAACTATTGGACAATAGATCGATAGAACATCAATAATCGGTTTCATAGAGCGATCGCTTTTTGTGCAGAGCAATAACTATTGGACAATAGATCGATAGAACATCAATAATCGGTTTCATAGAGCGATCGCTTTTTGTGCAGAGCAATAACTATTGGACAATAGATCGATAGAACATCAATAATCGGTTTCATAGAGCGATCGCTTTGTGTGCAGAGCAATAACTATTGGATAATAGATCAATAGAACATCAATAATGACGAACAGAGCGATATAGCTGCGGAATAGATGTTAAGAACGCTGCTTTCATGCAACAAGGCCGCTATCAGCTATTAATGTTGGGAAAGGTGAAAGCAACCTTTGAAATTGAGGAAAGAATAAAAAGTTACTGTCAAAGTCTCCGGACTCAACCTGAGAAGTAATTATTCATTATTAATTGCTGATAGCTGACTGCTAATAGCTGTTTGCGCAGCAGTCCGCAGGAAATGCTTACGTTGGTAGTGATATTTGTTGGCATACTCTTTTAATTATTACCGTGGTGTTAGCTCAGTTGCAACTGAGCGTACAGGTAGAGTTTATGCCTAAATTTAATTACAATTAATTATTCAGTTGATTTTTTTGTTCAGGAGTTAAGTAAAGGTCAATTAGTTGCTTGAGTTGCTTAAAATTTTGATTGCCACTCCCTAGTTTCTCTCGAAAAGGCAACCAGTAAGGTTGTACAGAATTATTATTTAGCTCTAAAGATTTCTTAAATAATTTGGGAAAATCTGCTAGACAGTCCCATGAATTGCAGATTTGATTGTTCTCAAAAAATGCTGTTAAAACATTTTCCCACAACTCATTATTCAGTTCTTCAGCAACAATTATTAGAAGCTGTGTATTGTCACCAGCTTCTTTATAATTACTAGAGTTGGCAAATTTATTTATTATAGCTGAAATATCAGTTTTTAAAATTGATATAAGCAATTTTTCAGGAATTGCTTTCCTATGATGCACGTTATAAGTTAGAACATCATTCAAGGATACCTCTTTAATTTTTTCTGCAATGCAATTATCAAATATTTCAATAATTTCAGGTACTGAGTATTCTAATAAATTGTATTTTAATTTAGCTGAAAGTAATTCTAGAAAATTAACTTTTTTTGGCACAAAATTTTGAAAAATTAATACCAAGTTTTCTCTATCAATCTCACACCAATATCTTGAAAATCCAAGGAAATCATCCCAATAAATCTCGGATATTCTCTCATTAATATAACTATTAAACAGTTCAATAATTTCAGGTTTTGACTTTCCAGATGAATGATATTTTGACTTGGCTAAGAGTAATTCTAGAAAATCAACTTTTTCTGGCAGAGGATTTTTCAAATAAAGTATTAATTTTTCTGCCTCAATCTCACACCAATATGTTGATGATTTAAGTAGAACGTCAAAATCAACTTCTAGGATTTTTTCATTAATACAATTATCAAACAGTTCAATAATTTCAGGTTTTGACTTTCCTGATGATTTATATTTTGACTTGGCTGAAAGTAATTCATCAAAATCAGCATTGATAATTTTCTCTTCTAGTAAATCCCGAATCAAATCTTGCCACAATTCATAATCATAATTTGACATAATATCAGCTAAATCATTCAAAGATGAAAATTTAGCTTTTTCCTTGATACAAGATAAAATAGTTTCATCAAATACTAATGGAGTCTTTATTCTTATTAAAAATAGTTCATTTAAACTTGCTTCCGGAGCTGATTTTATCAGACTAGGTAAAATTATTTTTGTTTGGAACAAATTATCTCCACAAATATCATGTAATGACAAGATATCTTTTACAGGAATTTTATCAAACTTCTTAATTACATAGTCTCTTAAAAAATCTATATGAGCTGCTTTAATTAGAATTTTGAGATTTGGTGAAAGTCTATCTACACCACTTAAAAAAGAATTATTTCCCCCATACACTTCCAGCTTTTTAACAAAATTTTGGGCTTTTAATTTGCATGGTTCGCTTAAACTTTCCCAAACTGTAATTTTTGCCAAGTAAATGATTACTTTATCCCAGTTATCATCATCTACTTTATTAATAATAATTCCAGACAACTTATCATTTAATATTTTTCCTGTTTTTTGAACAGACATTTTTGACACAGCAGTTAAAGCCGAAAATTGTCGTTCTCTTTCTAATTCTGGGAAATTTTCTATTAACAGACTTGTAGTTAAACCAATAACAATATCTTGAATTAAATTAAATCTTGCACGAGCTAATGGACTTGCTTGAAAATAATTAATAGCAAGTTCTGGGTCAACAGGAAAATATTCAGATTTAATATCTTGAAAAATCCTGTCACGAGCAGCACGACCTTGAACAGGAGGACGTTGTAAAAGATGAGTTATTGCACTTCGTAAATGATAGCGAGCTAATTCTGCTGTAGCTTCAAAAGGTTCTTCTAAAGATGTCATTGAAGGATGAGCACACCGACTTCTATCCTGAAATAACCTTTCAATATCTAACTTTTCTATAGGTGAAATTAATTCAAATTCTTCATGTGCTTTTTCTGGAATATCTGACTCAAATTGCCAAAGGTCTTTGAAATTTTCGTCTGAACGTAATTTATCAAATTCTTGCAATAATAAGGGAGCTTTTTTATCTCCACAAAGTTTTAGTTCCCTCAACTTATGGAGAAAATCAAATACTACTGCATTCCAGGTAGATACTATACATGAACGAAATGCTCCAGCTCGATAACAAGCTACAGCTTCTTGGATAAACTTTTGAGATGATTTATCTCTACAAAGTAGAATTAATTCGTCTAAGTCAATAAATGTTTGGTGCATAGAAAAAATAGATAATTTTGATTATTTTATAGAAATATTAGGTGCTAAAAAGCTGAGGATTTATAAAATAGTATTCTTCTGTGGCTGAATTTTAAGATATAAAACTATGTCCGAATAATTAGCGATAAAAAAAACTTTCTCCTCTTTCTTCTTGCTTCTTTCTTCCCTCCTGGTATCATGTCCGGATAAGAGCGTGATGAAAAAACTTATCATCAGTGCTTCAACAGTAAATCTTTCTATTTTCCCTACTCCCCTACTCCCCTACCCCCCTACTCCCCCGCTCCCCTACTATCTTAATAATAAGTATTCAACTGGACATGAGATGACTCCTGACTCCTGACTCCTTTAAAAATAACTAGAAGTATGCAAATCTTCAGGATTCAAATTTGAATTAACAACTTTACCATCACTAAACCAAACAACACGCTTAGTTTGTTTTGCAACTTCTGGTTCGTGAGTCACCATTACCACTGTCATTCCACTAGCATTTAATTCTGTGAAAATATCTAACACTTCCTGAGTAGTTTTAGTGTCTAAAGCACCAGTCGGTTCGTCTGCTAATAATAATACTGGACGATTAACAATTGCACGAGCGATCGCTACTCTTTGTTGTTGTCCTCCTGATAGTTGATTGGGTTTATTATTCATCCGATTTTCTAACCCTACTAACTTTAAAGCTTCTGCTGCTCTTTCTTTTCTTTCCTTACTAGAAATTCCGGCATAAAGCATGGGTAAAATAACGTTATCGAGAGCTGTTATTTGTGGTAATAAATGAAATTGTTGGAAGACAAATCCAATTTTGAGATTACGAATTTTAGCCAAGTCTTTTTCTAAGGTATTAGCTATATCTAACCCATCGAGATAATAATTACCAGATGTTGGGCGATCGAGACAACCAATAATATTCATACAGGTAGATTTACCAGAACCTGATGCTCCCATAATAGAGCAATATTCTCCTTCTTCAATAGTTAAACTAACACCATTTAAAGCACGAACTTCTACATCGCCCATGACATAAATTTTGGCGATATTTTCTAATCCGACAATGACTGGTTTTTTGGTTTTATTCTCTGGGAGAATTAACGAATTATTTTCAGAATATTTGTATTGCATAGTAATTTCAGTTATCAGTTATCAGTTATCAGTACCTCTGCAATAAAGAGGTTTAACATAAGGAATATTATCTTTTTTTATCCTCTTTTAAGGGAAGGCTTTAGACCGAATTTTTCGGTAATTTTTAACAACGAGTTATTTTCAGCACATTTGCTTTGTATAGGTAAGCATTCAGCAGTCAGCTATCAGCTATCAGCTATGAGTTATTAATTATCTTGGAAGAAGGAATTAGTATTCAAGGAGAATGAAAAATTATGTTTGCGCAGCATTCCACAGGAAATGAAATAGTACTTTCAGCTAACCTTGGCCATTGCTTAATTCTTTCTTTCAAATGCTGATAGCTGATAGCTGAATGCTTACTTGTATAGTAATATCATGTCCGGATAATTAACTATAGAACTCCGTTCCGCTTACATGACCAAAAAAACTTCCTCCTTTTCCTCCTCTTATTTCTTGCTTCTTTCTTCCCTCCTGACTCGGTCCTCCTGACTTCCCCTCCTGGGAGGGGGAGGGGCGAGGGGTGGGTTGACTCCTCCATCATTTTGTTTATAAGTAATCAACCAGACATAATATAATTATTCATTATTAATTATTAATTACCTAAATGCTTCTCAAAGCCACAATAGGATCTAATTTAGCCGCTTGTTTTGCAGGAACAACTCCAAAAAACAAACCAATAGCACCAGAAACACCAAAAGCAATAGCGATCGCTGTTACAGGAATACCTGTTTCTAAAGGAGTTAAAATACTTAAAATTAACACTCCACTCACACCAATTCCAGTACCAATTAATCCACCCACAATAGACAAAATCACCGACTCAATTATAAACTGAACTAAAATATCTTTCTGAGAAGCACCAATAGCTTTTCTTAACCCTATTTCTCTAGTTCTTTCCGTCACCGAAACTAACATAATATTCATAATACCAATGCCACCTACCACTAAAGAAACCGCCGCCGTAGCTGCCAATAATAAAGTCAAAGCTGCCGTAATACCTCCTAAAGTTTGCAATAAATCTTGCTGACTTCTGACAGTAAAATCATCCTCATAAATAATTTTATGTCGCAGTCGTAACAGATTTTCTATCTGAAACTGGGCAGCTTTCATACTATCTTCATCCTTTACCGATACAGAAATTAAACTTACTTGAGTGCCATAAGGAGAAGACCTGCCAACAATTCTATTTGCCATAGTAGTAATCGGAATAAAAGCGCTCATATCTTCATTGTTGCCGAGATTAGTTCCTTTAGATGCCATTACTCCAATGACTTGTAAGCTAGTATTTTTAATGCGTACTCGTTTACCAATCGGATCTTCATTACCAAATAATTGTTCTGCTAATTCTGAACCCAAAGCTACTATATTTTCTTGTCGTTGTAAATCTAAATTTGTCAAAAATCTACCTTTGGCGACATCAAAATTTCTGACAGTTAAGAATTCTGGAGTTGTACCAGTTAAGCTGGATGATGCATTTTTATTTCGGTAGCTAACTAATTCGTTAGCATTAAGAATAGGAGCAACCTCCTGAACAGTTGGAACTTGAGAAGCGATCGCCTCTGCATCTGCCAATACTAATGTTTGTGGCCGAAGAACAGGTTGTCTTTGAGCTTCAGGACTTCCTGGCACAATAAATAGAACATTTGGTCCGAGAGAAGTAATCTGATTGTTAACAAATTTTTGCGCTCCTTCGCCAATTCCAATCATGGCAATAACGGAAGCATTACCGATGATAATACCTAACATGGTTAAGCTACTGCGAACTTTATTAGTTAGCAGCGTTGTAGTTGCCATTTTTATGCTTTCTAAGATGTTCATAATTAGGAAATTGGTAAAGGGTAAAGTAACTAGGGCTTATATCATGTCCGGTTGAATAGTTATAAAATAAATAACGAGGAAGGAGTCAGGAGTTAGTCAATTCAGTAATACTGTTGCTAGGAGAAGCAATTTCAAATACTACTTGGGGAGGAATATTCTCTTCTTCCCACTGTTTATAGGAACGTCTATCTCCTTGAGGACGACCGAAAACTACCATCACATCAGGAGCTTGTTTTACCCAAGGTTGTCTGTGTTTGGGATACCAAAATAAGTCTCCGGCAACAAACACATTGGTGTTGTGTTTATACATACCGGCAATACCCCCAACAATAGTAATAATAAAGCGGAATTGAATTGTATTATCTGCCAAAGGTAAACCGTCACTTTCTGGATAAATAATTTCTGCCGTAGTGGAGGACGTCATTACAAATAACCTCTGCTCAATTAAATCTATTTTTTATGTAAGCATTCAGCGTTCAGCTATCAGCTATCAGCTATGACTTATGAGGAATTACTCTCCAAAGAGAATTAAAACTTATTAATAAAAAATCATGAGCTAACTTTAGTAAGTCTTGTACCTTTAAAAGGTTAATGCTGAATGCTAATAGCTGTTTGCGCAGCATTCCGCAGCAAATGCTTACTTTTTTATAGTAGCATATAGCAATAGTTAGCAGGTATTTAATAGGCATAAATTTCTCATTTATTTTTAATAGTATTATTTTTGATAATTGGTATAGCAGTCGAAGGAAAGGGCGCGGACATATCAAAAGCTTAAAACTCATGCAACACAGGATTTTTCCTTCTTCCTTCTTCCTTCTGCTATATTACCTATTACCAAAAATATCTTCTAACTTTTTACCTTCTGGTAGTTCGATAAAAACTCTTTCCCCAGCTTTTATTCCTTGCAAAATCTGTATTTGATTACCAACACTAAAACCAAGAGTAACAGACTGAAACTTTGGTTGATTTTTCTCATCAGGAATTAATACCCCAGTCTCTCCTTTATTAGTAACGATCGCTACTGTCGGTACAACTAAAGCATTCTCCAAGCGATCGCCTAAAAATTGTAAATCAACATTCATTCCTGACTGTAATTTTTCTTTGCCAGTTTCCAGAGCAACTCGCACTTCAAATAATGTGACATCTCTTTCTACTATTGCTTCTGGAGCAATTAATTTCACCTTACCTTTAAAAACTTGGTCTGGATAAGCATCAGCCACAATTTCCACACTTTGACCAGATTTAATTTGACCTATATCTGCTTCTGGAACTTTTGCCAAAACCTCTAAACCTCTAGCTAAAGCAACAATAGAAGTCGAAGAAGCAGAAGTCGCATTAGAAGCAGAAGTCGCAGGTGTCACAAACGCCCCTTTCGTTGCATATCTTTGAGTAATAATTCCAGAAAAAGGAGCGCGAACCTGAGTATCTTCCAACAGAATTTCCTGATAGCGGACTTGAGCTTCCATTTCAGCAACTTCAGCTCTTGCTCTAGCAATTTCCTCCGGACGAGTACCATTTTCCAACTCCTCCAACTGACTGCGAGCTTCTGCAACTTCAGCTTTAGCTCTAGCAATTTCCTCCGGACGAGTACCATTTTCCAACTCCTCCAACTGACTTTGAGCTTCCGCAACTTCAGCTTTAGCTCTAGCAATTTCCTCCGGACGAGTACCATTTTCCAACTCCTCCAACTGACTTTGAGCTTCCGCAACTTCAGCTCTTGCTCTAGCAATTTCCTCCGGACGAGTACCATTTTCCAACAATTGAAAAGCCTGCTTTTCCTGTTCCACAGCAGCAGTTAAACGCTCTATCTCTGCTCCTCTAGCTTGAGTTAACTGTTCCAAACGTTTTTCAGCTTCCCGTAAATTAGCTCTAACTCGGCGGTCATCTCTCACATATTCTTCGTAAGCATCACGAGCAATAGCACCCTCACTTGCCAAATTTTGATATCGCACTTGCCGTTTCGTCGTTAACTCCAACTCTGCTTTTGTCGCCTCTATTCTAGCCTTAGCTTGTTCAATTTCCTCCTTCAGACTTCCTGTCGTCGCATCATCCAAACGAGCGATCGCCTGTTCTAAACGTGCCTTCCCCTGAGCTATTTCTTCACGACGGTTGCCAGCTCGTAATTGAGACAAATTAGCTTGAGTTCTATCTAGACGCGCTCTAGCAACAGCAATTTCTTCGCGACGACTGCCAGCTTGCAATTGGGATAGACGAGCTTCCACTTGATTTAAACGCGCTCTAGCAGCAGCAATTTCTTCTGGACGACTACCAGCTTGCAATTGGGATAGACGAGCTTCCACTTGATTTAAACGCGCTCTAGCAGCAGCAATTTCTTCTGGACGACTACCAGTTTCCTGTTTTGCCAAATTTGCCTTTGCACTTTCAAGTCTTGCCTGAACTTGACGGAGTTGAACTTCTAAGTCGCGACTTTCCATCCGGGCAATAACTTGGCCGGCTTGGACGCGATCGCCCTGTTCGACATATAATTCTGCCAAACGGCCTTGATTTTTGGGAGAAAGGTTGACTCGTTGTATTGGTTGGACTTCCCCGCTAGCTGTAATTCTCACAACTATATTTTGAGCTTGTACGGGTATAGTCAAAGTTTCAATGATTTCTTGCTTTCCCTGAGACTGGTTACGGACTAAATAGATGCCTGTGGATAAAGCTAAGAGTCCCGCTGCCACCAGAGCGATCGCCCATTTTTTTCCCTTCTTGGGGCGTTCAACAGGTAATTGTTTATTGCGGTCATTTTGGTCTTGGGGAGTAGTTAAGGTCTGAGTTGTGCTGTCTTGAAAGCTAGTTTTCATTATCTTTTTCCTTCTCAAATGTTGGTAATTATACTAAATCCGGTTTAGAAGGGAGATTACCTTGAAGGTAAGGCAGAAGCCAAAATACCTGTATTCTATGTTAATGAAAACTGCTATAATTAACCCCAACTATCTGAAATACAGAAAATTGGGGCTGTTTTTTGAGCATATTTTATTAGACATTTTTCAGGCGATTATAACTATCACCAAAATTAAGCTATGGCAGACTCTTGAGTCCGGGCAAAAATCATTCTACCAGCAGAAGTTTGTAACGAACTGGTAACAATAACTCTAATTTCATCTCCAACATATTCACTACCTGATTCCACAACTACCATTGTGCCATCATCTAGATATCCTATACCCTGGGATGGCTCTTTCCCTGCTTTACGAATTTTGATTTCAATAGTATCACCAGGTAGATAACTTGGTCGCACTGCTTGAGTCAAGTCATTAATATTTAGTACGAGAACTTTTTGTAAACTAGCAACTTTAGACAAATTGTAGTCATTAGTTAACAAAGTACCATTAATTTCCAGAGCAAAATGAATCAATTTCGCATCTACTGTAGAAATGTCTTCATAGTCTGCAAAATGAATTTGAATCTGAGAAGGGTAAACTGCTTTAAGTCTATTTAAGATGTCTAACCCTCTTCTACCTCTAACTCTTTTTTGATCGTTAGAAGCATCAGCTATAAGTTGTAGTTCCTGTAAAACGAACTGTGGTACAAGAATTTGCCCCTCAAGAAAACCTGTTTCCAGTAAATTTTCTATCCTACCATCAATAATACAGCTAGTATCCAAAATTTTAGTAGTAGCAGGCTTAAGAGTACCTTCTGCTACTAATACTGTATCTAGACTGTTAGGATTGATCAGCCGTAAAAAACCACGACCATGAGTATCAGCAACGTTAACTCCTGTAAAGCCTAACATGACACTGCCTAAAACTGCTATAAGAGGCTTAATAAAGCTAAATTCCTCTGGAATAGGAAGTAAAAAGAGTGGCGCTAGCATTAAGTTTGCCACTAATAGTCCAATGACTAATCCTATTGCTCGAGTTAATAATAAGTCAACTGGCATCTGGGCAACTTTTGCTTCCACTCGCCGATATGTAGTTTGGAATACCAATCCCAATACAAAGCCAATCAAGGAGGTAAAAGCAGCTAATACTGAACGTAAACCTTCAATATTGGTAACTTCTAATAATACATTGGGGGGTAATAGTTCTATGCTATAGAATCCTATTCCTGCTCCAGCGAGTACAAATGAAATGATAATGATTGCGTCAAGCATTTTTTTAGTTTGTTTTATAGATATAGAGATTTTCCCAGTAGGTACTCAGCAATAGTGAGTGATAACCATAATTTTTGGGCTGCTCAATGTTGCTTCTATTATATCTTCAAGTAAATGTTCCATTCTTTAGAGTTTTCTTGTTCTCAGCTTCTTCAACTCATAAAATTTTGAAGCTATTCATAATGAACTTTGCTTTTCACAGTTCCTACTAAAGTATAAAATCTATCTTGTAGCAAAGATGATGTGATTATTTTTACTTTGGTTTTAATGACAACATTTTGAGTATTACGTCTTTGAAGTAGTCATACGGTTATATCTTAAAGTTATTTTTTTTACTTTTTACTTAAATAATATTTCTATTGATCGGCATTAGTTTTTGATAATTTACTGTACTACTACTCTTAATTAAATTCATAATTGTTTAAGATAGTTTTATATAAGAATATATTTTGTAATGAAAAGGCCAATCGGAAATTACTATATCCCTAGTTCGGCTTATGTCCATATACCTTTTTGCCGACGGCGGTGCTATTACTGTGATTTTCCGATTTCTGTAGTGGGCGATAATAAAAGAGGTGATAATTTTTCTCCTATTCAAGAATATGTGGAGGTAATTTGTGAGGAAATAAACATTACAAAATCTTTTGACCGACCCCTAGAAACTATTTTCTTTGGCGGTGGTACACCCTCTCTTTTGTCAGTTAGTCAATTGAACCGGATTCTAGACGCCCTAGAACAAAAATTTAGAATTGTGGCCAATGCTGAAATCTCTATAGAAATGGACCCAGGAACTTTTGACTTAGAACAGGTACGAGGATATAAATTCCTAGGGATAAATCGAGTTAGTTTAGGGGTACAAGCATTTCAAGATGAGTTATTAAAGGTTTGTGGGAGAACCCACAATGTCTCGGATATTTACAAAGCAGTAGACATATTACATCAAGCAGGAATTGTTAATTTCAGCATAGATTTAATTTCGGGACTGCCACATCAAACTCTAGAACAATGGCAAACTTCTTTAGAAGCAGGAATTTCTATTTCCCCAACTCATATATCTAGTTACGACCTCGTAGTAGAAGCTGTAACAGCTTTTGGACGTTATTATCAACCTGGTAATCCTCCTTTACCTACAGATGAAACAGCTGCTCAAATGTATCGAATGGCACAGCAGTTAATATCAATTTCAGGATATGAACATTATGAGATATCTAATTACGCCAAGCCAAATTATCAGTGTGGTCATAATCGAGTCTACTGGGAAAATCTTCCTTATTATGGCTTTGGTATGGGTGCAGCAAGTTATGTAGCAGGGGAAAGATTTACCCGACCACCTACACGCAAAGAATATTATCAATGGGTGCAATCTGTCGATAGGCAATACAAGCTATCGCTTCAAGATCGTAGTTTTAAACATCAGGGTATTGATACATCTAATAACTGCTTAGAAGCTAATCAGGAGTGTTTGTTAGAAACACTAATGTTAGGATTTCGCTTGGCAGATGGGATAAATCTATCAACATTATCTCAGCGTTTTGGTCAACAAACTGTAGATCAAATATTAATCTATTTGCAACACTATCAAAAGTTAGGGTGGGTAGAATTAATTAATCCAAAAGGTATAGTAACCTTATTCTCAAACAACCAAAAATTTCCAGTAGAAGGATATTTGAGGTTAACCGATCCTGAAGGTTTTTTGTTCTCCAATACAGTTTTATCGACGTTATTTAGTAAACTGAGTAATTCTATCAGTATGGAGTACTAAAATATGAGCATTTATACTGGTAAAATAATAGGTTTATAGTGGACGATTTAAGCCTAATTAATTTTCTTCAACAAAAGTAATTAAAAATGTGCTGAAGCGATCCCTATTAGTTTATAATAATTGTATTGGCACTCAAAGATATCAAGGTTCAGTAGGGTTGCTAATCGGCAGCAAAAACTTAGAGGGAATGAAAAACTGTGACTATAGCACTAGATAGACTACCAAAAAAACAAGTTCAAAAAATTCTTTGTTTCTATGTGAATACTACTCACAAGATACAGATTGCTAGAATTAGTAATCCTCAAAATGAATATTGGGAACATACTGTTTTCCCAGGAGAACGTTTCTTATTTGAAGCAGTTCCAGAAGCAGAATTAGAAATTCATCAAAGCATAGAAAATGCTGAAATTAGGTGTGAACATTTTTTGTGCAAGGACTTGAAAGTTGATGAGTAAGTAACAGTTGAAAAGTACTCAAAATTAGTTTCATCAGGTAAGTAGGAAATAGTTAGTGATTGATATTTTTTTTAGATTGATCACTAACTATTGTTATGGATCGACTTAGGTCAAATATTGTTAACTAGCTATCAGCATTTCAGCACTCATCAGATGATTAATAAATTGGGGATGGGAAGATTACATAATTATTTGTATACTTGTATTTCAGATAAAATTGCTTTTTTACTCTCTTGCTCAACTTTCAGCTTTTGTGAAGTAACTGTAGCGTTTTATGACAATTTCCCGTATAATAAGCTGCCCCTATTTCCTCTAAATTAAGTGGAATCATCCCCACTGCATGAGCACCATCTACTAATGTATCCACACCTCGTTTAGCTAATTCTTTTACCAGTTGTTTAATGGGAAATACAAATGGCTGTTTGACCACATTAGTAGTCAAGCAATGCGAGTTTTGTTCTTGGTGAAATATGTTTGATAACTGCTTCAATTATTTGTTGCGGAGACTCTGCTGGAAAAGGTAGGGATGCGACTATCACTTTTGCAGCTGTGCGATCGCTAACAAAATTCAGGGCATTACGACAGGCGTTGTATTCTTGGTCTGTGGTTAATAACTCATCGGTAGGGGAAAAGTTGAGTGAGCGTAATACTGCATTTACCCCAGTGGTTGCATTTGGAACAAATACTAACTTCTCTGACTATGTACCTACAAATTTTGCTAACTTTTCTTTACCTTCATCCAGTAGAGTTTCAAACTCTCGGACAAAAAAAATTTACTGCTTATGTTTCCAACTGTTCCTGGAGTCTCATCTGAGCTGTCAATACCTACAATGGATATGCTCAAAAAGACCCATAATTGAGAAAAGTAACATTTGGGTTAACAGACCAATTATAGAGGCTAGTTATTGGTATGTTCGTACTGAAACATTAATTTATTAGTTCTAGAATCTTGAACTTAAGATTTTAGTATAAAAATAGAACTACTAACTATTCTCTAGGTCAAGAACCTAAAATTTTTAAACTCCCCGGGCGGGATTCGAACCTGCGACCAATCGGTTAACAGCCGACCGCTCTACCGCTGAGCTACCGAGGAATATGTAACTTTATCTCTGAGCTACGATTACTAATCTTAACCCTAACTCAACATATTTTGCAACCCTTTTTTATATTTTTTTTATTAATAGTTATAATAATTTAGTTTTATTAAACTAATTTGACTTTCAGGTATTATTATGGTAATAAGTAAAAGCTATTTACCCATTCTTAGTTCAGCTAGGCGCTTTTGAGACTCTAGGTCTAGGTAATTAGCCAAAAAACGGCCTGATGTTCTTTTGCTTCGTTGACATCTACGCCGAACGCTACTTGCTACACTTTCAATGTCATGGGCAAGCTGTTGAGAAGATATCCATTCTGCACCATAACCTACCACAGTAAGTTGTTGAACACGATCTGAAGTCGCAACAATTAACCTACTCTTAGACAGGCGCATCTCTTGACGAAGATTAGCACAAGCTTTCTCTATATATGTATCTGCTGTCTGGCCGAATTCTGTATAATAAACAGATAAACGATCGGTAATAACCTCTTTAACTGTAGGAGTATACTGGTATTGAGAATCAAATACTATACGAGTATTCAAATCTTGACTAGCACTATAATTTACCATCGCTTCTATCAAATCTCGTCTTGCTGTTTCCAAGCCATTAATCTTAAAGCTTTCTTGGAGGCGAGGCCAGATACCAATAACATTATAGCCATCTACGAGCATAACCTTTCGTCTTAAAGAGCGTGACATGATTCAAAGGGATAATTCTCCACAGAATGTTAACAAATACTAATGTAATATAACATTTATTCAGATTCTATCGTGGTCAAAAAAAATAATCCCTAAACTTTCAAAGCTTGAGAGTTTAAGGATCAGAAATTTTGCTGTAATAGTGAGATAAATTTTCTATAGATTAATATTTTCCACAAGGACATTGATTCTTCTTAACCTATTTTTTGGAGATTAAAGTTTTATCTCAGGGAGGTATCGAATCACTATCTGCCTAGTTTGATTTTTTCTATTTCTACTATCATCCCTATCTACCATTCCTCCTTCTTAATACTTTGTATCTTTGTATCTTTGAGAGTAATGTAGATTAGGAAGTTCAATTGACATCTCCAGGGGTTGAAACACCCTGGATTCTGTGGTTAGTCCACCGCAAATGGGATAAATCCACATTTGCTTCAAGCCTATCAACAGACTCCTATACTCCTCGGCATAGAATGAAATCTAGCTGTGAGTTTACTTTTTTTTTGAATAGCTTTCACGAGTGGTTTTACTCAAGTTGGAGCAATAAATCGCTGCTCTAGCTGCCTGCTTGCTTTCAGCCGTCGTAGTCAGCATCGTCCCCGTCTCCTGTCCACCGGAATCTCACCACACTAGCGGTCATGTCATAGCGACAAACCTTGTTCTTACTTACTATTCCACTATTCCTAAGTATAGCATATTTTTATTACGGGTTAAAACCCGCGTGTCGTTATTCAACCAGCCGTTCAAACGGGCTGGCTAACTTACTCCCGTCATTTTTTAGGTTTAAGCCAAATATTTAACTGATTGAGGGTGCTAGGGGCAGCTCTAAGTCCCGCGCTATATCTGAAAGATTAGCGCCGGGATACATGGACTCCCCCAAGCTGATTTGATCCGTTCAACCCCCCACTAAAATCATCAATGTAAAAGTCAGCATCGGGAGGATGTCACTCAAACTTTTCTTCAACAGTTTCGGGTTTCTGTATTACTGCTTGACCTCGATCTAATACAAATGCTCCATCACAATAATCCAGCTCATTTAGACGATGAGTAACCCACAGAGCAGTAATACCTCTGTTTTTCACCAAGCTTTGAACTTGAGTGACCAAATCTAATTGACTGTCTGGGTCAAGTAAAGCAGTAGGTTCGTCCAACAGCAAGATGTCACAATTACGAGCAATAGCTCCAGCGATCGCTATCCTTTGTTTTTGACCCCCGCTTAAAGCATATATAGGACGCCTTTGTAAATCTAAAAGATTGACTGCTGTTAAAGCATCTTCTACCCGATGACGAATTTGAAGTTGAGAAAGTCTCTCTTCAACCAGTCCAAAAGCAACATCTGCTCCCACAGTAGGCATCACCAATTGATGGTCAGGATTTTGGAAAACAAAACCCATTCGCCCTTCAAAATGAATGTTTCCAGACTGAGGAGACAAAAGTCCTGCTAATACCCTTAACAAAGTTGATTTACCACTACCATTAGTACCCAGGAGCATCCAGAATTCTCCCTTTGGTACTTTTAGAGAACAAGAACGTAAAACCTGACTACCATTAGGCCAATCAAAACAAAGGTCTTGTACTACAATCGCTGGACGAGTAATTTGAATACTGTTATCCCTAGGGTTCATTGTGTCAGGGCAACAAAACCAGGTGGTCTTCCAGTAGCTGCAGCACCAGATTTTTGGGAAATCTGGACCCCAGAAATTTCACTGGCTAGTATAGCAATCTTTTTATCAGGCATTTTCTCACAAGTAAGTTCTATAACTTGAGGATTACCAGAACGAATAGACTCAAGGACTTGTTGATAAACAGCTTCAGCATCCTCAGCTAACTTACGTTGTACTGAAAATGGTGCGGGGGTATATTTCACAATAATGTCAATAGTGAACATTTCTTAGTGATAAGTATAATAAACGTTATACATAAATATAGTCATATATATTCAAACAATGTCAAATATCTTCGTGAATTTGTACAAAAGAGCGACTAAGTATTTGACAAAATTTAATAACTCTCGGCCATACGTTTCATGCCCTAATCAAGTCGGCTGAGAATTCAAGGCTAAATTACCATCACAGAATCTTGCGTAGTGGCCTGTTAAGCCTTAGTAGTGGCCTGTTAAGCCTTAAATGTTGTATTAGGGCGTGTCATCAATTAAAGAGGTTGACATTAAAAATATAATATGCTTATGAATAATAACTATCAGGAATAACAAATTATGCCGAGGAGCAGGTGATAGAGCCTTTGACCTACAGAGGAATAGAAGTAGTGATTCCTCCGAAAAAAAAACTGCGCGTGAACTTCGTAATTACGATGAGATATTGTATCAAGCACGTCTATGAATTGAAAATTTTTTCGCGCCTTCTCAAACAATATAGAGCGATCGCTACTAGATAAGATAAACATTCAGTAAACTTTCTGGGAGGAATTCCTACAGGTAGAATCAGTCATTTTATTGGCATAGCGATCGCCATCTCCACAAACCATACAATACCTATTTTGTCAAATTTTTAATTGATGACACGCCCTAGGGTTTTGGACAAAAACAATATATAGTTTAGATTTTGCCATTTTCCTACTTTAAGCTTGACACAACAGTAATGGACTGACACAGCTAAAATTGTGCATTAGCTTTTAACTTGAAAATTCTTACTTTTGACTTTTGACTTTTGAATTGAATCTAATGCACCATTTAAGGTGTGTCGGTCCAGTAGGTTTGTATCGTACCGCCAGCAAAGGATTAATCAATAAGGTGCGTGAACGGGTCTGTTAATATAATCAAAAAAGCAGCTCCCTTTTGTCTTTGACTATTGGATAGAGGGTTTTGAAGTTCACGAGGGTCAGGGTGACACCTGCGATCCGAAGAATATGTCTTATGTGACTATATTTTTATCAACTATTAACATTGTCCATTTTAAATACTTATCCAACTGCCAATCTGTACTTTGAATACTTTTGGCACAGCTCTTGATTCCCTATAGAACCCATTTGAGATCTATATAATTATGCTAGTCAAGTCTTTTCGCGCATTAATTTTGAGGAAAATTCAGTTGAAGGAGTGTTGAATTTTTTGTATTATCTCTCCCCAAATCTTCCCTCTTAACCTTTTCTCTCTTACCTTCTGTCTCCTGTCTCCAGTATAGCTGTCTCCTAGTCAAAAAAACTTGATATTTATATGAAGATACGGTTAGGGGTTCTATAAGATTTAAACAAAGTTATCTGAGCTTGCCCCATAACCATTGAGAATACTTAACTTCAAAGTCTAAATCTAAAATCTAAAAAACAAATCGTCTCTAAAAACTATTTTTTTTTGTTGCTCCAACGAGAAATTATCTATATAATGATAACTAAGGTAAAGAAATTTAAACAATGTTTAC
The DNA here is from genome assembly GCF_010692685.1 of Okeania sp. SIO2F5. Lineage (NCBI taxonomy): Bacteria > Bacillati > Cyanobacteriota > Cyanophyceae > Oscillatoriales > Microcoleaceae > Okeania > Okeania sp. SIO2F5. The sequence continues at coordinate 19,785 of NZ_JAAHGU010000133.1, forward strand.
AAAACCTCTCATATTCTGCTATGGCAGAACAATAATTATTAAGAGAAGGTTGAGATAAAAACGTTACCTGTAGTTATCATAATTATTTGGAGAATTCGGTAATGACTGTAGCAGTCGGACGCCCGCAGAGTCAAAGAGGACCATTTGATGTCCTGGATGACTGGCTGAAACGCGATCGCTTCGTATTTGTAGGCTGGTCTGGTATACTCTTGTTCCCATGTGCATTCC
>NZ_JAAHGU010000134.1:0-19800 GCF_010692685.1 Okeania sp. SIO2F5
TTCTTTCTAGTTCATCTATACTTAGGTGTTCTTGGATACTTAAGCGTCTTGGCATAATGGCGATCGCTCCTGGGAATTATTTTTCTCCTCTTCAATTATACACAAACGATGCTACCGGACATGATATCAGGAGGGAAAAAATTTATGAAGATTTGGTAATGGTGAAGATAAAGAATGTTTTTATACCGAATTAAACGGATTTGATATAATTCAGATTCAAGCATCTTTAACCAACTACCATATTTTGGTGTATGTTGGATTTCGAGTTTTTTTGCAATTCTTCTGGCTTGCGCTAGTTCAAATACTTCATAGAACCCCCGATCGTATCTTTGCACGGGGTATGTGCTTTTGGCTGCCGTTCTTAGAACTCAGTCGGTGGTGAAGTCAGGAGATTCAGGAACGAGAATAGGGCCAAAAGCGGATGCAACCCCGCGCCCTTCGGGTATCTCTTTGCTCCGGAGGAGGAGCTACGCTAACAGAGACGCTTTGCGTACGGCAGTTGCGTGACTGTCGGCGGGATGCCTATCGGGCGGACGCAGGTTCCGCCTACAGCCGGGAACCCGCAGGGCGCACTGCACTCACCGCCCGATAGCGCACCAGGTAGCGCACCAAGCAGGTAGAAAAATGCTTCCATCTCCCCATCTCCTTATCTCTCCATCTCCCCACCTCCCTATCTTTTTTTAAATAGGGCTTGCTGATTAAATATAAAAGTCTTTACAGATAAAAGTTTTAGCCTTTTTAAGTATCAAAAAGTGCGAGGTTTTAGGTGGTAATGGTTCAATTAGGAGCGGATTTTGCTCAAGAGTTGGGCAGAAAAATTAAGGGACTATTCTTCCTACTATCTCCTCTATAATTCCCTGTTCCTCCTGTCTCCTGTCTCCTACCCCTACTAAAAGACTTTTTCAGCAAGCCCTAAATAGATATCAAATGGGTTCTATAAGTATTTAACCCGAGATGATATAACTTCTAAAGTTATGCTTTAGCTACAGAATAAGGACTTGTCAACTGTTCCAACTGGGCGACCAATAAACTGAGGAACAAACCAACATCAGTCACAACTCCAACTGATTCAACGGAACCGCGATCGCTCAATTTAGTCACCACCGCCGGATTAATATCAACGCAAACCATCTTCACTCCAGCAGGTGTCATATTCCCCACCCCAATAGAATGCAACATAGTTGACAACATCAAAACCATATCGGCACCTTTCAACAACTCTGTATATTCTTCCTGTGCCTTAATCAAATCCATCTGAGTATCAGGCAGAGGTCCGTCATCACGAATCGAACCTGCTAAACAGAAGGGTACATTATTCTTAACACACTCATACATCACACCCTTTTTCAAAATACCAGTCTCAACTGCTTTAGCAATGCTACCACAACGCCGAATAGTATTAATAGTCTTCAGATGATGTCGATGCCCACCATGAACTGCAACTCCCTGTTTCATATCCACACCAAGAGAAGTTCCCATCAGTGATTGTTCAATATCGTGAACTGCTATAGCATTACCACCCAACAATGCTTGCACATATCCTTGACGAATCAAATGTGCTAAATGTTCACTACCACCAGTGTGAATCACAACTGGACCTGCTGTAACTACTATTTTGCCTCCACGATCGCGAACTTGCCGTAATTCCCAAGCCACTTGTTCAACAATCAATTCTACTCTACGTTCGCTAGAAACGCCAGCAGACATAAAGCTGAACTCTTCTTGATTTCGTTTTTCACGGGATTCTGTTTTGCGGATAGAGCGAATACCTATGACATCTACCACGACTTTTTCACCAATTTTTACATCCCGCAGCACTTTACATTTTGCTTGAATCTTACCGTCAGTTTCAGTAATGGCGATTGCTCCATCCATCCTTTGATTTTGTACTCGTATCCACTGACCTTTTACTCTAACTTCAGTAGGATAAATAGTAGATACATAAAAATCATCAGGGGCAACACCATCTTGTTCCACTGACTCCAATTTAGCATCCTCCACATCCTCAGTAGGCACTAATGCACCAATGTCAATGAGTTGACTCATTATTTCTTCCATGACCTCATGGGAAGGTGCAGAAACTTTGACTTCAGCGAGGGAAGTGCTTTGACGTTGTTCTCCGAGATTAAAGTTGAGGACTTTGAAACTACCCCCACCTTCAACTATTAAATCTAAAGCTTGGTTGATCAAACCAGAGTCCAGTAAATGTCCTTCCATACGAATGGTACGACTTTCAACTTGTACAACGGCATAACGATCGGGTATAATTGGCTCTGTAACTCTAAGAGTGAGGCATTTAGCTGCACCGCCTGCTTTGAGAAATTCACTTAGAAGTGTTTCAATGACGTTGAAACCTACTTCGGTAAGGAGTGATTTCAAGCTTTCACTCACCTTATTCATAATGATGGTTTGGTTAATGTTAACTGCGTTGCAGGCAAAGTTAACTGCATCTGCTTCTGCGACAGTTATTCGTTTTTCTGGTGGCACTCGCATTTCAATTAGGCGGTTGGAGTAAGAGTCGAATGCCGGAGGATAGTAAAGTAAGTAACCTCCTGTTAGAGGACAGAAGCAGGTATCAAGATGATAAAAACGCTCGTCTGTAAGTCTAAGTGATAGCACTTCGATGTCGAGCCATTTTGCCAGAAGTGGGTGGGAGTCTAATTCTGAACGGAAGCCATATCCTGCCCAGAGGTAACGACCTTCTCTATCTAGTAGTGCATCCCCCGCTCCTTCAAAGGGGAGGTCTTTGGGAAGTTCGTGAACGATAAAACCCTGATTTAGGAACCATTCTTTGAAATAGGGTTCTTCTCCTTGACGTTCCTTGTGGTAGAAACGGCTGAGAACAACAGTATTTCCAAGGATCAAACCTGCATTGGCAGTAAATACCATGTCAGGCCATCCTTTTTGAGGTGTTACTAGGTCTACGACCGCGTTTTCTTTAATAATGTCGTGGAGTTGATACCATTGTTCAACGGAGCGATCGCGTGAGGATTTATGAATATTTCCCTCCATCCAAGGATTAATTACATAGTCTACATCATAGTGGTCGGGGGCACACATCAGAAAGCGAATTGAATCATTCATAATTTATTACCGGGTAAATGTCCTGTATAGCGCAAGTCAGAAGTCAGAAGTAAGTAGGGGCGTTAGCGGCCGCTCTGCGTTAGCAAATGGCCATTCGCCCCTACAGAAGTAATCTCTGACGATCGTTTGAGCATTTAGGAATATCCTAAGCTTTACTTTGACTGCTATATATGGGTCTACTGAGTTTGTTTGATAGCCAATGGAAAACCCACTCCTAAATTATTTAGGAGTGGCATTTTAGTTTGAAAAGGCTAAGACTTTATATTATCACGGTAGGATTACATCAAATGCTGTTTGTATGGAATTGACATCCTCCCGACGTTGCTCTTAGGAGACAGCGCGGCATTCCCTAGCATCGCTGTCAGGGGCTTTCTGTTGCCTCTTGACAGAGGAGCTGCACTAACATAGCACCCACCTTCGGAGATTTACTCCCTTCGGGTCTAAAGGCGCGCTCCACAGACTGAAACTGCGAGTCCCGCAGCCTTCTTGGTGGGCGTTCCCTTGCGTCTTGCGCCGACGCGGGTTCCTATCCGCAAAATGTTTATACTTGCATTTATATTTCGATCATGGTGAATACCGCATTCTGGAGAATCTCACTCTCTTAATACTTAGAGGCAATTTTTTCACTACATGACTACAATTAGAACAATCCGAGGCTCCCCCTACGGGAGAACGCAGGTCTCCAACCAACGTTGAGATGAGAATTCTCAAAATAATTGGTTCGCGCGACCCCGCCTTGATTGGCAAAATGTTTTTGGAGGCTTGCTCAAATCCCCATTACAAAAACAACTTCTGACTTCTGACTTCGTTAATTATGCTTCTTCTGCTGCACGCTGTATCAACTTTCTAGCTACAGATTGAGTGCCTGTATGTTGAAAGTAATTTGTGGTTTTATCTAGAAATGCAGCTACAACATCTAAAGCGTCATCGGAAAAGTCGATAAAGCCACCAATTTTGTCAAAAATACTTTCTGGGGTTAAACCAACTGACCCAACCAAGTTATCCATCCACCCTTGAACTGCTCCGAAGGTCTCACTAATAAAGCCAAATTTGTCATCTCCAGGAATGGTATCGCTAATTGCTCCAAAAACTGCATTATCTGCAAAAGCACTTTCACCTTCTCCATCAAGGGTATCTTGTACTTTTTGTAGGAAGTCTGGACCCAAAGGTATCAAACCATCAAGACAAACTAAGGCAGCCATTCGCATCAGAGATGGACCACTATACTCCTCAGTCAGGTTTGTGACAAATTCTCCTGGATTAAGAATTGGCAGACCATTGAGTTTACTATAAGCTATCAACTCTGCTACAATTTTTAGGCACAGGTCAATAGATTGAGTTGTGTCAGCTTTGGGAGTTAAGCCTCCTAAAAAGCTTAAAAAGGGGATTTTTTCACTGACTATTTCGGCCATAGCTGCTGCAGCAAGAGCGCCGTCTAGATTATCAACTAGGTTGTAATACCATATAGCTCCCTGATATCCATTATCCGCATCATTGTATAGCTCAATAGCTTTATTGCGGATATCCATAATTCTATCTGCATCTGTCTCACCTGTAATTACTTCAATAGTTTTATCAAAACCTACTACATTTTCCCACTCGCCAGGTACTACGAAATCTAGAGCATTGAGTGTTTTGACCGTTAGATTATTACTCGGTAGTTGGTCTAGTAAATCAATGATTGAATCGCTCATTTTGACCCCTTTTGCTTTGTTAGTTGTTTGCGTTGTCGTTCTTGATTTTTGATTGTTGATTCTATATTTGCATTGCCTTCACAGTTTCGGCGAAAAAAACTGATTTTTATGGTCTGTAACTACATCTCACTTTATATCATGTCTGCATTAATTAGTTACAAAAAACCTTCTCTATCTTCGTATTATCTGTTCCGTATTATTAGTTATTTTTGAGTATTCAACCGGAGATTGTATTACATTTTTTGATAATTTGACAATAATGGTGCAATAGCGTCAGTCCTGATACATAAATTTCAAAGTCGCTATCGGAAGTAAGACCGCGGTAACTCTTAGTCATCCGCGATCATTCCTAGCAAAATTTATTTCTACTTTAGCTGCATTACTTGCCTGTAGCTTGTTCTTAGGAATCAACTCATGCATTTCAACCCAAGCTTTGAGTGTGCTGAAAGCTGAGTGCTGTTTGCGGAGCATTCCGGTACGGAAAATACTGATAGCTAGTTAACAATGTCTCAAATAACGACCATATACATAGCCATAATAAGGATATGAAATTCTTGCCCAACCATGACGGTAACCAATAACACGGACACGAGCGCCAGGATGTAAACCTCCTATAATTCTACCCCAAGGATATGTCCTAATTCGCAAGTTGCGATGACGAGTTGCCACTCGACGACAACTACCATAATGCTTACTACCATGACCATAACTATGAGCAAGTTGCTCTTCACCTTCAGTGGGAATTGTAGTGATAGACTGCTCTACACTTTTAGTGTTCTGAGGCGCTCCTACTGCTATAGAAGTAAGACTCATACTACCAATAGCAGCAATAGATAATAAAGTACTCATTGCTACAGATTTTGTCCAATTCATCATCTGTTTCATTCCTCGATCTGATTGCATAAATTCCGGTCTTTATATTATTTTCTCAGAAAAGAGACCCTCAGACAAGACATTGAGTATTAATTTTGTTTAATCTAATCTTGTTATTTGTCTATACTAATCTTCACAATATTTTATTTAAGATATTGACATTAAGCTTATACTATGATAAGCACATAAAAGAGTAATTAGTAAAGATCGCTCATCACTCTATTTTTATTTTCTATTCAATAATTTTTATGTCATCTAATCAAAAGCTTTACGAAGGTAAAGCGAAAATTCTATATACCACTAACGACTCAGAAATATTACTTACTTATTTTAAAGATGATGCCACAGCATTTAATGCTCAAAAAAGAGGCACAATAACAGGGAAAGGTAGAATTAATTGTACTATTTCTAGTCACATATTTAAACTACTGGAAGCTAATGGTATACCTACTCATTTTATTGACTGTCCTGCACCAGATAAAATGAGAGTCCGAAAGGTGAAAATTTTGCTTATCGAAGTTATTGTGAGAAATATTGCTGCAGGTAGTCTTTGTAAACAAACTGGATTAGCAGAAGGAACAGTGTTGAAATTTCCTCTAGTGGAATATTGCTATAAAAATGATAGTCTTCAAGACCCACTGTTGACACGCGATCGCCTCTTAATAATGGAACTAGCTACCCCAGAACAATTAGAGCAAATACGGACTTTTGCCCTAAAAATTAATGATATTCTCAAAAATTTCTTTAACCAATGTCAAATTACTCTGGTGGACTTCAAACTCGAATTTGGCCTAGATCGGCAAAATAATCTGATTCTTGCGGATGAAATAAGTCCAGATAGCTGCCGATTTTGGGACCAATCTCAAGCTGACTCAAACTTGAGAGTAATGGACAAAGACCGCTTCCGTCATGATCTTGGTAATGTAGAAACGGCATATCAACAAGTCTTAGAAAGGATTTTGGCTCAGACAGGTTGAGAACCCTGGCAATGGTGTACAATTTTACAGTTTGTATGGAAAATTTAACTGGTGTGTGGATTGTAGGGGATAGAATTATATGCGCTTGTCTCCGTTCTTAGTGGTAATTTTTGCTGCTTCAACAACTTTTGGAATCTCAAAATCTGCTAATGCTCAAATATCGAAAAGTAATACTGATATAGATAGTAATTTTATTGCTATATCTATTAATTCAAGAAAACAATTTAACAAATTTTCTTCTACTAAATCTTTTTTAGAGTTAGGATATAATTTCCCTTCACAAAAATTATTTGGTAGTATCAATAATAATTTCTCCCATATATCTTGGTCTAAAGAAGCAGTCAAACTTGATTTTTATGATTTAATTAAGGTTAGAGAAATTACAAAACCTGTAATTATTGGTAAAAGTTTAAATAGTAAATACAGTTCTGCTTTTAATAAGGAATTTGCAGAATTTTTCGCTTTTGCTTTAGAAAATCTTGAAAATCAACATATTCCTCAACTAGCTCTAATTAATAAAACAGTAGAAACCAAATTAGAACCAACCATCAATAAACAGTTTGCTCCTGAGATTTCTACTTCAGAAATTGTGGATGACTGGAGGAAAAATCCTCAAAATATTGAGTTGGCAAAAGGTGTAGAAACCAAATTAGAACTAACCATCAATAAACAGTTTGCTCCTGAGATTTCTACTTCAGAAATTGTCGAAAATCAAAGGGAAAATCCTCAAAATATTGAGTTGGCAAAAGGTGTAGAAACCAAATTAGAACTAACCATCAATAAACAGTTTGCTCCTGAGATTTCTACTTCAGAAATTGTCGAAAATCAAAGGAAAAATTCTCAAAATATTGAGTTGGCAAAAGGTGTAGAAACCAAATTAGAACCAACCATCAATAAACAGTTTGCTGCGGAGATTCCTACTTCAGAAATTGTGGATAACTGGAGGAAAAATCCTCAAAATATTGAGTTGGCAAAAGGTGTAGAAACCAAATTAGAACTAACCATCAATAAACAGTTTGCTCCTGAGATTTCTACTTCAGAAATTGTCGAAAATCAAAGGGAAAATCCTCAAAATATTGAGTTGGCAAAAGGTGTAGAAACCAAATTAGAACCAACCATCAATAAACAGTTTGATTCTGAAATTTATCAAAAAATAAATTTATCTGATAGTGAAATTACTCAAAATCAACAGAAATTAACATTAGACCCATCAGACAACTTGGCCAAAATATCATCCCCAGAAGAAGAAGTCCTCGAAGAACCAGATAGCGATGCCCCACCCTCCGCAATAGAATCAGAAGAATTTACTCTTTCTCAATCACAACCAACAGAACCCTCTACAGAAGAAGCAGAACCCTTAGTGCTAGTCGCTGAAGTTGTAGTTAGTGGAGTAGACGGAGAACTAGAAGACCAAGTTTACCAAGTCATTACTACTCAAGCTGGACGTACTACAACTCGGTCTCAACTACAGAGAGACATTAACGCGATATTTGCCACTGGTTTCTTCCGAAACGTGAAAGCATTACCAGAAGATACTCCCCTGGGTGTACGAGTAACTTTTGAAGTTGAACCCAACCCTGTATTGAACTCTGTAACCATAGAAGGTGCTCAAGTATTCCCTGACAGTGAAGTAGACAGAATATTCGGCGAGCAATATGGTGAAACTCTAAACCTGAAAATTTTTGAAGGGGGTGTCGAACAAGTCAACCAGTGGTATCAAGATAACGGTTACGTTCTCGGACAAGTTATCGGTGCTCCCCAAGTCAATGACGACGGTTCAGTTATTCTAGAAGTTGCAGAAGGAGAAATTAAAGATATTCAAGTACGCTTTGTGAATGCAGACGGAGAAACAACTGATGAAGAAGGTAATTTAATTGAAGGTCGTACTCGTGAATATATCATCACTAGAGAAATTCAACTTCAACCAGGCGATATTTTTGAGCGAGAAACAGCAGAAAAAGATATTAGAAGAGTGTTTGGTTTAGGAATTTTTGAAGATGTTAGGTTGGGTTTAGAACCAGCAACAGACGATCCTAACAAAGCAAATGTTATTGTGAATATTGTAGAGAAAAGTACAGGTTCTCTCGCATTTGGTGGTGGAGTTAGTTCTGCGAGTGGATTATTTGGTACAGTCAGTTATCAACAACAAAATATTGGTGGTAATAACCAGAAATTAGGTGGCGAGTTTCAAGTAGGTGAGCGATTATTACTAGCGGATATTAGCTTTACCGATCCCTGGATAGGTGGAGATGACCACCGCCTTTCCTACACTGTTAATGCGTTCAGACGACGAGCAATATCGGTAATTTTTGATTCTGACGACGAAAACGATCAGCGCGATGTCGATCTGCCTAATGGTGACAACCCACGAGTCATTCGTACAGGAGGTGGAGTTAGTTTTACCCGTCCGTTTATTCCTAATCCATTTGTTGAACCGGAATGGACAGCTTCTTTGGGAATAAAATATGAACGAGTAGAAATTCAGGATAGTGATGGTGATACTGAACCTAGAGATGAATTAGGTAATAAATTGACTGTTGATGATTCTGGGGAAGACGATCTACTTACTATTCAATTTGGTATTGTCAACGATCGACGCAATAATCCCCGACAACCTACTTCTGGTAGTTTACTAAGATTTGGTACAGAACAGTCTATTCCTATAGGTTCATCAGAGATCGCGTTGAATCGTTTACGAGCTAATTATAGTTTCTATATTCCAGTAGACTTGACTAACTTCATTGATGGACCTGAAGCTTTGGCCTTTAACATACAAGGTGGTCATATAATTGGAGATTTACCTCCTTATGAAGCTTTTCCTCTAGGTGGTACTAATACAGTTCGTGGATATGATGAAGGTTCTGTAGGAGCAGGTCGTACATTCTTGTTGGGAACTGTTGAGTATCGCTTTCCTGTATTTGGATTTCTTGGAGGCGCTTTATTTATTGATGCTGCAACAGTATTTGATAGTCAAAGTTCTGTTATTGGTAACCCTGGAGGTGTGCGAGAGAAACCAGGAGACGGTATAGGTTATGGTGCTGGTATTCGGGTACAATCTCCTCTCGGTCCAATTAGAGTTGATTACGCTATTAATGATGAAGGTGATACTCGTTTCCACTTCGGTATTGGTGAGCGTTTCTAATACTAAGTTCTAATTTATGGGCGTTGCTGAGTGGTAATGATTTTTAGATTAAGTATCAACGGGAAACATAAGTTTTTCAATTAATAAGTTCGGATTGAGTGTTGTGATCGGATTGTAATTTGTCTAGTTCTATATTAGTTAAATTACTGATTTCTGGAATAATACCGATTCCTGCTAATGCAAAATTCACCAAAATAATTGAAACGATCTGTTTGTTCATAACTTTAAAGATTGATAATAGTTTATATCCGCTTATTCTCAATCTCTATATAGGAATCAGGATGATTTTAATGACATCAATTTAATCCTCCTTAGTCATACCTTCAACACTAAAAATAAATTTGTTCTAGAAAAAAATTTATTTTTAGTCTGACAAGGTGTTTGGAAAATATTTAGTTTTTTGGCGTTGCTGATTTGGGATATGATTTGTATTTTTTTGGCGATTGCTAAACTATATCAATGACAAATATTTGAGATTCTTCAGTTTTTATTTTCATACCTTGATTCAGCAACGCCAGTTTTTTTAAATCTCCTCTAATGTGAAATCCGCTTCCTCAAAATTTAATATCGTGTCCCTTTAGAATACTTAACAATAAAGTAGGAAATAGGGAATAAAGGAATCAATGGGGAGAAAAGTGAGTGAGGAGAATTGTTTGATTGAGGAGAATTGTTTGATTGACTACAGGTAGATGAAGTGGAAAATGAGCAAAATTATCTATCTAGCCATGTAATTAGGGTCAAATTTTTTATTTGTATATTTTTGTAGTTAATGGCCTTCCATCTAGAGAAGGTGAGAAATGGCCTTTGCCTAGGATCAGAAATAAAAAAAGGTATCTTCTGACAAAAAAATTAAATATATTGTCATCTGTCAAAGAATAAGGGCATTTTTGGCCCAAAATACCCCTGACTGCTATGAAAATATTACAAACTATTAAGAAAATAATGAGAAAGTGAACAAAATGCCTCAAAATACTTGCTGAAGGTAGTTATGTCAGAGGGTACTTTGTCCTTCTTACTAGCTAACCAATTTTTAAGCCACCTTATTACCTTAACTCTGTTGGAATAAAGCATGAGTATAATTACCAAATCAATCGTTAATGCAGATGCTGAGGCTCGTTATCTGAGTCCCGGCGAATTAGACCGAATCAAGACTTTTGTTTCCTCTGGCGAGCGTCGCGTTCGGATTGCTCAAATTATGAGTGAATCTCGTGAGCGTATTCTTAAGGAGGCTGGAAACCAGCTTTTCCAAAAGCGTCCTGATGTTGTTTCTCCAGGTGGTAATGCCTACGGTGAACAAATGACTGCTACTTGCTTGCGCGATCTGGATTATTATTTGCGTTTGATAAGCTACGGTATTGTTGCTGGAGACGTTACTCCTATTGAAGAGATCGGACTCGTAGGCGTTACTGAAATGTATAAGTCTTTGGGCACTCCCATCGAAGCTGTTGCTGAAGGTGTTCGCTGCATGAAGAATGTTGCTGCTTCCCTTCTCTCAGGTGATGATGCTAGCGAAGCTGCTTCTTACTTTGACTATGTTATCGGTGCTATGAGTTAAGGCTAAATATTTTTTAGAGGTTAGATGAAAGTTGGTGAGAAGGAAACAAGAATTTAATAATTTAGAACTTCCTGAAATATCAAATTGAAGTCTACAATCAAATCTCTAAAATCCTGGCCTTCGCCTATCCAATAATTTTGAAGATTCAGCAAATTTAAGGAAATCAATCAATAATGCAAGACGCTATTACCTCCGTTATTAATTCTTCTGACATTCAAGGTAAATACCTTGATGCTGGTGCTCTAGAGAAGCTCACTAACTACTTTGCCACAGGTGAACTACGAGTTCGCGCTGCAACTTCTATCAGTGCGAATGCTGCAACTATTGTTAAAGAAGCTGTAGCTAAGTCTTTACTTTACTCTGATATTACTCGTCCTGGTGGTAATATGTACACCACTCGTCGTTATGCTGCTTGCATCCGTGATTTGGACTATTATCTACGTTATGCTACCTATGCTATGCTAGCTGGCGACCCTTCCATTTTGGATGAGCGCGTATTAAATGGCCTCAAAGAAACCTACAATTCTTTGGGTGTTCCCATCGGTGCTACTGTACAAGCTATTCAAGCTATGAAGGAAGTTACTGCTGGTTTAGTCGGTCCTGATGCTGGAAAGGAAATGGGCGTTTACTTCGACTACATTTGCTCTGGGTTGAGCTAATTTGGCGATCAGTAAAAAAGGCCAAAAAAGGTAGATTTACCTTTTTGATTTAACTGATGTTTTACTATAAGGCTAGGGAAGCCTAGAATGAGTGTTAGATTACCAAAGGCTTATTGTTGAATAAATAATCTGTTTTAGTAAACTAGCATTGATTCTATAGGTTCCCTGCCTTAGGAGTTTTTAGGTTTGAGATTTGAGGCGATCGCATTACTTAGAAATTCTCGTGTTAGATTTAAGTATGGGGGTCGTCAATATATGGGTTTAGATAATCTCAAAACTCAATAATAATTAGATAAGTATTTGACTGTTTACCCTAATTGTTTTACAAAAGGATTTAAGAAAATCTTCACCAAGTATTAGGAGAAATTTGTATTATGAGAATGTTTAAGATTACTGCTTGTGTTCCGAGTCAAACTCGTATTCGTACTCAACGAGAATTACAAAATACTTACTTTACCAAGCTTGTTCCTTATGATAGCTGGTTCCAGGAACAACAAAGAATTATGAAAATGGGTGGTAAAATTGTTAATGTCCAGTTAGCTACTGGTAAACCAGGAGCAAATACTGGGTTACTTTAAATTACTATTTTGAGAAATGGTAGTAAAAGAGAGGTCAAAAGACCTCTTTTTTTTGTTTGTATTTCACTTGTAATGAAATATAGAAATTTTAACTTGAGTTGTGAGATCTTGTAGAAAGAAGAAGGAAAAATCATGCGTTGTGTGAGTTTTACAGCGGCTTTCATTTCGGTAGACTACAGTAGGGGCATTAACGTAGTTGTGCCCTAGCTAATGGCCATTTGCTAATGCAAAGCTGCGCTTTATATGTTGGGGAGCAAAACGCTCCTACAGGGTTTTGGTTATGACGATGTGGTTCATCAATCAGCAAAAGCACTGTCAGCTTTTGATATGTTCGTGCCCTTTCCTTCGACTGCTATATTGTAGATTTTTAAGCAGTAGGAAATAGGGACAATAAATTAGAGTCTTTGGCATTAAAATAAGTTATTAATTCTTGCCTATTTGGTCAATTTATTATAATTAATTTATCTACAAACCACTATAACTAATCTGAGTTATTGATCAATTGTTTTGCGACCTAATACTAAAAAAGTAGTACCATTATTCCAAATTTATTCTGTTTTAAGAAAGACTGATAACTATAATATTAAATAAATTAAATTATCTATTAAGTATTTATGAAATATTCCGCATCTACATCTACTCAAAAATCTCCAAAAGCTAAACAAAATCAAGTAGAAAATTCTCTTCCTCCTAACACTGAGTATGACAAAATTGATGTTAGCAAACTATCAGAAATGATGCAGCGTTATGTGGAAGTAAAACTACAATATTCTCATGCTCTTTTGCTATTTCGAGTAGGTGACTTTTTTGAATGTTTTTTTCAGGATGCTGTGACGATCGCTCAAGAATTAGAGTTAGTACAAACTACTAAGCACGCTGGTAAAGAAATTGGCAGAGTACCGATGACTGGTGTACCCCATCATGCTGTGGAAAAATATGCTGCCATGTTGGTAGAAAAGGGTTACGCTGTGGTTGTTTGCGATCAAGTAGAAGATTCTGCTATTGCGAAAAAAGAAAACCGTCAAGTCAAGCGTGAAATTACTCGTATCCTTACTCCGGGTACTCTTACCGACGATGGAATGCTCAAACCTCGCTACAATAATTATTTAGCTGCTGTCGTTATTGCCAAAAATCATTGGGGTCTTGCTTACACTGATATTTCTACCGGAGAGTTTCTGACCACCCAGACCCAAGGTTTAGACCAACTCACTCAAGAATTGATGCGTTTGCAACCGTCGGAAGTGCTATTTCCTACAAATGCGCCGGATATTGCTTTTATGTTGCGACCGGGAGAAAAATCGGATCATCTTCCAGAATGTCTGCCTAATTCTTTCTGTTATTCTCTACGTCCGCAACAACCTTTTACTTTAGGGGAGGCAAAGGAGCGACTGTTGATAAAATTTCAACTGACATCCCTAGAAGGTATTGGTTGCGAACGTATTCCACTGGGGGTGCGTGCTGCGGGTGGGTTGCTGGAATATCTTGAAGAAACTCAAAAGGAAAATCAAGTTCCTTTACAACGTCTGCGGAGCTATACTTTGGCAGATTTTTTGATTATCGACCATCAAACTCGCCGGAATTTGGAAATTACTCAAACGGTGCGAGATGGGAGTTATCAAGGGTCGTTGTTATCGGCGATCGACAAAACTAGCACTGCAATGGGTGGTCGTGCTTTACGACGATGGTTACAGCAACCACTTTTGAGTTTGAAGGGTATTCGTGCTAGACATGACACTATTGATGAACTGATAACTAATAACGATTTGCGTCAAGATATTCAAAGAGTATTGCGTCAAATTTATGATTTAGATCGTTTAACTGGGCGTACTGGTGCTGGTACTGCAAATGCTAGAGATTTAGTTTTTTTAGCTGATTCTTTAACGAAACTTCCGGAACTTTCGGCATTAGCATTGGCAGGTAATTCTCCCTATTTAAAAGTGTTGCAAAAAATTCCGCCAATCTTACAAGAATTGGGAGAAAAAATTCATTCTCATTTAGTAGAGTCTCCTCCTCAAAAGTTAAAAGAAGGTGGGTTAATTCAGTCTGAGATAAATCAACAATTAGATGAGATGCGGAGGTTAGCTGAAGAAGACCAACAATGGATTGCTAATTTGGAAGTTACGGAGAGAGAAAGGACGGGAATTTCTAATTTAAAGGTTGGTTATAATAAGGCTTTTGGTTATTACATTAGTATTTCTAAGTCAAAGGCAGATTTGGCTCCGGATGATTATACTCGGAAGCAGACTTTGACTAATGAGGAGCGTTATATTACTGAGGAATTAAAGGAAAGAGAAGTCAGAATTTTAACGGCACAAGATGATTTGAATGAGTTGGAATATGATATTTTTGTTGGTCTGAGAACTGAAGTGGGGGAACACGCAGAAGAGATTAGAAATGTTTCTCGCGCGGTGGCAGCTATTGATGTTTTGTGTGGTTTAGCGGAAGTAGCAATTTATCAAAATTATGTTCGTCCTACTATGACTGATAGTCGGGAATTGAAAATTATTGAAGGTCGGCATCCGGTGGTAGAAAAATATTTGCCTGCTGGTTTTTTTGTGCCGAATACTGCCATATTAGGTAGTAAAAATATAGAGGAAAATAATTCGGGAGTTACTCCTTATTCTGCGCCAGATTTAATTATCTTAACTGGTCCGAATGCTAGTGGGAAAAGTTGTTATTTACGGCAGGTAGGATTGATTCAATTAATGGCACAAACTGGTAGTTTTGTTCCAGCAAGTTCTGCTGTTTTGGGGGTGAGCGATCGGATATTTACTCGTGTTGGGGCAGTGGATGATTTAGCAACAGGTCAATCAACTTTTATGGTGGAGATGAATGAGACGGCAAATATTTTGAATCATGCTACGGAAAAGTCTTTAGTTTTATTGGATGAAATTGGTAGGGGAACGGCAACTTTTGACGGAATTTCGATTGCTTGGTCGGTGGCAGAATATTTGGCAACGGAAATTTTGTCTCGGACAATTTTTGCGACTCACTATCACGAATTAAATGAACTTTCTTCTATTTTGGATAATGTGGCAAATTATCAGGTAACGGTGAAAGAGTTGCCGGATAAAATTGTATTTTTGCATCAGGTACAACCTGGTGGAGCGGATAAATCTTATGGTATTGAAGCGGGAAGATTAGCAGGTTTACCGGATTCAGTAATTCAGCGTGCTAGACAGGTAATGGAGCAAATTGAAAAGCATAGTAAGATAGCTATTGGTTTGCGGAAAGGTATTAAGAAAAAAGAAGAGGAAGAGGTGATAACTGTAGAACAGTTAGATATTTTTAGTGAGGAATTTGGAGATAGTTTGCTATAACAGTTATCAGTTAGCAGTTATCAGTTATCAGAGGTAAAAATTCAAGAATGAAAATTACCTCTGCTTTCTTTTTTTTCTAGCAGTAGGTTGGGTTGAGGAACGTTAGCGGAGCTTATCCGTTAGGATAAACCCAACAACAGGAGTACAGCAACAATCAAAGTTTTGTTGGGTTTCACTCCGTTCTACCCAACCTACATTTCTGTAGAGCAGTTAGATATTTTTAGTGAATAATTTGGAGATAGTTTATTGTGACAGTTATCAGTTAACAGTTATCAGTTATCAGCACAATTGAAGTTTGAAACGTCAAGGTATTATGAGATATCTAATACAAACCAGAAACTGGGTTTGTTAACTGTCAGATTCTTTTTCTTTAGTAAAAGAAGTAAACGAACTAGCTCAAGAAGTTGTTCCTGTTACTGTGAAGTTAATTTCTTGGTTAACAGCACTTTTTGCATAAGCAAATTAAGTAAAGATAGAATAGGTATATGACTGTAAGCTGATCGTTTTCTATCGTTTTATTTTGTAGGAAGCGATCGCTTTCTATTAAGTTCTTATTAAATTAGGAATTAGTATCAATAAAATGAAGTTATGAAATGTTAATTTCATGGTAGTTTCATCATATAATACCCAATCTTTTGTGAAACTTATTGAATACTTAAATTCTGATTACTAACGGATGAATTAAAACTTTAGAAATTTATCAATACTTAGGTGTTTCTGAAGTTTTGAAAAAAGGATGATTTACTTAGGTAAAACTTTAATTATTAAGTCATAGATACGAGGTATGAGATGAGAATTATACAAACAACAGGAACAGTGAAAAATGGAGAAGTAAAAATTACTGTTCCTCCAGAATTTAATAACGGTGAAATAGACATTATTCTTGTTACCAAAAATGAGCCAGATGAATTTGAAATTATGCGGGAAATAGCAAAAGCAAAAGGATATGATTCTCAGGAAAAGATACTCGACCTAATCAAGAAAGTTAAATTAGAAATGCTTCAGGAAAAAGAGAGAATAAAATAATCTCTAAAATCAAACGTTTATGTCTTGATACAAAATATAATCGGCATTCAAGAAGTTAATTCAGATGAGGCAAAAATTCTTGAATCTATAGGTTACTATGAAAAACAATATGCTCAAATTGAAGCTGAAATTATTTTATCTCCTGAGTTAATTGACCAAATCTGGCGAGTGGGTAAGTATTTATGGAATAAAGACAAAGCAGGTTTAGTTCTTGGTCTTATTTGGTCAAATCTCAACATCTTTTATGTAACCCCTGATGCAGAGTGGTAGAATCTCTTCAAAGAAATTAATTTAACAGGAAATATCCCCACAGAAGATATAGAAGTTTTTCTTACAGCTAAGTTTGGACTAACAGATTGTTTTGTCTCTTCTAATAGAGAACTAATTAAAGCGATCGCTGATTTTGAGTGTTTAACTCCAGATGCTTTTATCAACAAATATCTCAAATAAATATCTGTAAATACCAAAATACTAAATTTTATCAGCAAAATCAAGTTATGAGAGGTTGATTTTATGGTAGTTTCATCAGCTAATACACAATCTTTTGTGAAACTTATCGAATACTTGAACTGTGATAATCTTGATAGCGTTAGCGAAGCTTTGCGTCAGCAATCGCTTATTTATTTCTATTGACATAAGCTGGAATATTTATGAAAGTTTATTAAATTATTTGGGAAATTCACCTTATTTCAAGGTTATTTATCATCGGGGAACTTTACAAGTTAAGTCTCCTAGCAGTCGCCATGAGATTTCCAAGAAAATGTTGGGGATGTTGGTAGAAAATTATTGTTTAGAAACAGGGATTCGTTTTTATCCTTTGGGTTCTACAACTTTGAAATCTCAAGATAAATTAAAAGGAATTGAGCCAGACCAATGTTGTTGTATTGGTAGTCAAAAAAATATTCCCGATCTAGCAATTGAGGTTGTTATTACTAGCGGAGGAATTCAAACTTGAGAAATTTATCAAGGTTTAGATGTTTCTGAAGTTTGGTTTTGACAAAATGGAGAGTTACAGGTTTTTTGCCTAGTAAATTGTGAGTATTTGCAGAAAAATAATAGTCAGTTATTACCAAATCTTGATTTAGATTTATTAGTGAGTTATTTAGATTGGGAGGAACCTCTTGATGCTATTTGGGATTTTAAAAAAAGAAGGAAGAAGGAAGAAGAAAGAAGGAAGAAGTAATAAGTGTAGGTTTGGTTGAGGAACCGTTAGCGCCAGCTTATCCGTTAGGATAAACCCAACAAAAATAAAGCACTAAAAATTAGATCGTAAAAAATATGAATTATCTTGCTCAAATTGCCAATAATTCCTGGATGAAAATATACCTGAGAATTTTAGCCTTAATTTTTACCTATAGCGGGTTAATTCACATTACAAATATCATAGGTTTAGGCCCACAACCATGGTTAGAAACTCCTCTAACTTGGCAAATAGGAGACATAATTTATGGCATCCTAGATATTGTGGCTGTTATTGGTTTGTGGCAAAGAAAAGCTTGGGGAATTAGTTGTTTTTTCATAGGAATTTTATCTCAATTTTTAATTTACACAGTTTTTCTAGATTATTTTGCCTTTACCGAACAACAGCGAACAACTATTTACGGCTTATTAGGAACAGAGGTTATTTTACTTTTAATATTTTTAGTTTTATTGTTGTTGAAAAAGTAGTTACTAAATCAAACATTCATCAATTTCAAATATTAGAACAAGTTTCGAGTTGATAATATGTTTTTAGGGAACAAGGAATGAATAATAATTATAGATTAGTCTTAAGCTTTACCTCATGCTTCCTTAAATTTTCTGTATCTAGTAAATTTTTAATTTATAACTTCCTTCAAAACAAAAAAATTATTATGACATTTGAAAAAAAAATATCTCCTGTCCTTATTGTAAATATAAGGAAGAAGGAAGAGGGAAGAAAGAAGAAAGCTTTAGTTATCTAGAACAGAATACTTAAAAGTCCGAAAAAACTTAAATTTTCTGTAGATATTCACGCTTTGGTTGACACAAACGATACCAGCAGACACGATATTACTTCTATTAGTAGTATCAACTTGGAATCGAATTTGGATGAGCTTACTATGTTTCTCAATCCATCTTTTTATCTTCAGAAACCCACATTGAAGAAGTAAAACTTATTTTGAACTATTAGATTCATTTTCTATTTGTGGGGCTGGAAATAGATATTGAACTTTCTCTACCAATTTAGGAAACCCAGATGGAAATAACTTAGGATAAATAATCAGCAAAAGAATACCAATAATAGCAGAACCTAAGTAGTAAAGAATTTGCCCATTCTGCATCCAAGTCAAGAAATCTAAAAATCCAAATTTTTTCGGTTTTTCTATTTTTGGCTGAGGGGATATTTTTGATTGAGGAGAATTTGCTCTTACTTTTCTTTTTCGCTGAGGGGATATTTTTGATTGAGGAGAATTTCCTGTTACTTTAGCTGCAATCTTACTCTCATCACCCAATACATTTCCCACAACATTTCCATTTTTATTTTCAATTTTCTGGCTTTGGTCATTGACAAGTTTTTCAGCTATAGTTTGATTGCCAATAACATCATTTTCATTAATATTTATTACTGAGTCAGTATGATTATTTATTGTATAGTTTGTAGAATCTTTAGGGTTTAAAAAATTCCTACTCCTATCTTTGTCTATTACATCATCAATTAAACTTAATATCTCAACTGTATGATAGGGAGGTTTACCGCACTCAGTAGTGTATTTGCGATAATTAATTCGTTCTTTTAATTCCCTAAATTTGTAGAAGTGAGGATTCTGAGTATTTTTACAAGTTTTACAATTACAAGGAATTAATTTATTATATTTGAGTCGATTATTATAGGAACCATGAATTTTATCCAATTCGTGAGTCACAATAGTC
>NZ_JAAHGU010000135.1:0-19756 GCF_010692685.1 Okeania sp. SIO2F5
TAATTGATGACACGCCCTAGGAGGAATTTATTTGGCAGCTTCTGTCATTTTATTAGCATAGCGATCGCCATCGACCTAGAGCATACAATACCCATTTTGTCAATTTTTTAATTGATGACACGCCCTAATATTTTAATTTTATTTTTTACCGAAAAATTTGGTTTAAAGCCTCCTACTTTCAGGGCGAATTTGTGTTATTCTATAAAAAGTGGAAAGTATCTAACCACTCTAAAAGCCTAGCTACTTAAATCAGTAGCTGACTTAACCTTGAAAACTAGAGTTATGGAGTTTTGTACAGTAATGCTTGTACATGGAAAAGCTCTAAGCAACAAGTACCAGAAAACCAAAGTTTTTTTTAAGGTTTGAACTGTACCGTAGGGCATAAGTCCACAGGGTATTGAAATAGAGCAAACCCTTGGGAAGAGAACTATCTCTGGATTAGGTATCTCAAGGTATCTGATTTAAGTGAACTCATTGTTGACGTAGCCTTGCGTCAGCAAGCCAAGAATTGTGGTCTCAGGAGAATCTTCGCGCCTGACCGCCGGAGAATATGTCAAATTTTAGTTATTACTGTAGGTATTTCATAAAGTCAAACCCACCCTGCTTTTCCAGTACTATGTGCTTTCAAGCTGGCCTAGTAGGAAATCAACATCTGACAGGGATGGGATTATAGAATTAGAACACTAGGTGAATAATATTCGTACTGTCTCAGATACTAAGAAAGCTTTTTATAATTCTCACACCCGTCCAATTAACTCCATATACAATCGAGTTGTTGAAGAGCTGTTAGTGGAAATGCACCTGATTTCCGTCAATGCTGATTATAGCTATAATCCATTTTATGCTTTGGGTATAGTTACAGCTTTTGACCGTTTTATGGAGGGATACTCTCCTGAACAGGACAAAATTTCTATTTTTAATGCTCTGATTCAAGCACAAGAAGAGGACTCAGATAAATACCGTGCAGATGCTAAAGGATTAGAAGATTTAGCGAGCCAAATGTCTGGACAGGATATGATATCGTGGATTTGCTTATCAGCAGATAGAGATGATGCTCAACATTTGCAAGATAATTTAAGAGCTATTTCAGATGGTTATAAATTTAAGTATGATCGCTTATTTGCTATAGGTTTATTCACTTTACTAGAAATAGCAGATACAGAGTTAGTTAAGGAACAACCGCAGCGTACAGAAGCGATCAAGAAAATTTCCCAGGCTTTAAACTTGCCAGAAGAAAAATTATTAAAAGATATCGAAATGTATCGTAGCAATTTAGAGAGAATAATTCAAGCTCGTAATGCTATGGAAGATTCTCTGATGGCAGCGAGGAAAAAAAGAGATAAACGTCGTAGCTTAGAAGAAGGAAATATACCTACTTCTCCTAGTAATACTTCAAAAAATAGTAATTAATAATAAATACCTAAAGATTGAATTATTGAATATTTAGTATTTTGACTGTATTTTCATTTTCTAAGATACTATGTACTGATATACAAAACATTCTCCTTGCTATTATTTCAATTTTATTTGTTGAGTAGAAGATGTTTTCAAACATCTCTACTCCAATTATTTCATAGGTGGTATTTATAAAATTTAGTCCACTTTGTTCATAAACAAAATAAATAATGATATAGAATTGTCAATTTTTGATGTAAAAAAAACTACATATTTACCTAGCAAATAATAATTTAGAATACTTCATAATTACTAATATAAATATTTTTTTATTCTTAGAACAAACAAGCCTAATGTACCTATCTAGTAAGGATAATTTAATTATAAATCAGATTATTGTTCATACTGTGGAGCATAAGATTTAAGTAATTCACTAAGTTGTGAACCAACATCAGGAGGACTACCAAAAGGTGTAGGATTAATTGGTTGTCTATCTATATTTTGAGCAATAGCTTCATTTATCTGCTGAGAAATTAGATTTTGAAGTTCATCTTTAGCTTTAGACCTTTGAAACTGAGCGCCCTCCTCTGTAGTAGCATATAAAGGAGGAAGTCTATTTAAAGCATAAGCTGCAATATCTCCCACATCAAGGGTTTTTTCGCTAGTGGCCTCAATCTCTGTCACTCGTGCGATAGCCTCAGACAGCACTAGTTCTTCCATAACATTAATAAATTGTTTACGAGGTAAAACAACAACTTCTCCTGTTAATAAAGCTCCCATTAAACGGTCAAGAGCCATATATTCCTCAATTGATAATTCAGAAGCCGTGTTACAAATTAATCCTACCTCTGCTTCCATAGAAGGTGTTAAATAACCATCTTGTAAAGCTTGTTCAACAATTTTTTCTATGCTCATAAGTTTTATTCTAAGTTTACTGAAAATAATTTTTAAATAAGGTTTCTACATATTTATCAGATTAAAATTATAAGTTAATCAAAGTCAAGATCAACTATCATCTTACTTTTCAGAGAAAAACTTAAAAATCACATATAAGTAAGTCGGTGGAAAAAAATTTCTGAGTCTTGATGTGTTAATTAGAAAAGTTTTATTCAATACCTTCGTATCGCCAAGGAACAGGATCGACAGCTTGACCAGATACATATAGTCCCCAATGTAGATGAGGACCTGTAGATGCCCCCGTAGATCCTACAGCACCAATTAACTGGCCAGCTTTGACAAAATCACCTTCTTTAACATTGATACGACTCAAATGAATAAAAATGCTCGTTACCCCTTGACCATGATCGATACCCACAGTATTACCATGAATTTCAAAACCCTGAGATTCTAATCCCACTAGAGCGACACGACCAGCAGCAGGAGCTACTACGGGAGAGCCATTATAATCTGCATAATCTACCCCACGATGATAATAGTTCTCAGCAAACTCTCCATTATAATACCGTCGCACCCCATAAATTGTACTTACAGGACCTTGGTTAGGTCGAATAAATGGACCATTCCAAAATTTCTCTGGAGTGACAAGTTTTTTAAATGCTCCCACTCTGTCAAATTCTAAGTCTGTTCCTTTGAGAGAATCTTTGCCAGGAGGCAACCAAATAGATTGAGTGGGAAAGGAGCGACTTTGCAGATTTACATTTACATTCTGCACACCTGCTTCAGTGTTAATTTGAAGCTGTCGTGTACCTGGTCGGTCTAAAGGAGTAGTTGGTAATAATGCCCTCAATTTATTTTGTCCAATTGAGAAAAAAGGATAGGTTTTTCCATCCATACTAACTGTAGGAGTTGCTCCTCTAATTGATTCCGGAATTACAACTGATAAAGTATCTCCAAGTTGTGGGTTAGTAGGAGTTATTTGTACAGTTTGGCTGAATCCAGGGCTAGCTATTACCAGTATTGTTGTAACTATAGCTAAAATTAAGCTAGGGATAAACTGTTTAATTTTGATAGACCAAAACATTAGTTTTTTTAGTTAAAATTTTTGCGATTAATTAAATACTAAATTATTATATTTGCAGGTTCAAATTAAAAATATCCTATCATCTCAGGATAAATCTATTTAAAGAAGGTTTTAGGTCGTAGGTTTTAGGTATTATACCCATTTAAAAAAAGAATGTTACGAATAATTGGGGGTGATAAAAAGATGTTACAAGATCCCAAGGAGAAGAAATTGACTATCCAGGAGGTCAGGCAATATTAGATATTGGTGATCGACTTTTGTTAGTAGGGGAACCTTCAGAATTAGAGAGTTTTGATAAGTTGGCAAAAGGAGAAATTGCTGTGCCAAAAGAAAGTACCTCTTGTCAATGGTTAATCTTAGGTGAGTCTAGTCCTTATACGGGCAAAAAAATATCTCAAGCAAATTTACGTCGTCAGTATGGGGTAGAAATTCAAGCAATTCGACGAGAAGGGAAATTTATCCGATGGCCTCAAGGAAATACGAAGTTACAAGTGGGCGATCGGTTGTTGATCTGTGGTGGTTTCCATTAACTAAGTCAAGTAAGGCAAATGAAAATTCCGCAGACTCAGGGATATCCTAAAAAACAAAAGTTAACTACAGTAGTGAATGAAACTACAGAAATTTAGCAATAGACATCTGGTGAAAAAGAATCGACTTTTTGCAAAAGTAGGCAATAGAATAGGCAACAGGGAAGAAAATTTATGAAAAAATACACAAAAAATAATCTATAAGTGTAATTTCTACTCCTATGTCTAATAGTTATAGTCGAATCAAAGTTTAGAACATTCCTCAATATTCAAACTAGCGTTAGAGATGACTTATAACTTCTGATTTGCGGGTAGTGCTATATTTGTCTTATGTGACTTTGCCACAAATTTTGTAGTTACATCATTATTCTGGGATTTTCTATTAGACATCTCAAATAATAAAAAATAAAATTAATTATCGTAGATAAATAATTGATTTGATGATTTATCTATGCTCCCTACTCCCTACTGCCTACTCCCTCTTTTCTGGAATTGTCTATTTCTGATTAAATTAAAATAATAAGGTAGAAAAACTTCGATGAAAAAATTAGGATTAGTTTTTTGGTTTGAGATAAACAATAGCTTGTCGCCAAATTATAATTGGTAAATCATACTGGTCTAAGAGGCAAATACAATTTGGGTCTTGCCAGAAAACTTTTCCCACATGAAGGTCGTTGGTAATTAGTTTTAGCTCTACTTCTTTCTTATCTGTGATATAAGTTTGAATCTGGCGAACACTGGGTAAACTGGTATCAAAGTCAGACATAATAATTATTCAATATATTTCCCACGTAATCTTTTCATTTAAAAGTAAATTTCAACTTAATTACTGGAGCATCATCATGACAGTATCATTCACCAAGTATCATGGCCTGGGCAACGACTTTATTTTGATTGATAATCGCCACCTCCCGCAACCCATAGTAACACCAGAACAGGCAATAAAATTGTGCGATCGCAATTTTGGCATTGGTGCGAATGGTGTGATTTTTGCTCTGCCTAGACAAGACCAAGCAGATTATACCATGCGGATATTTAACTCTGATGGTTCAGAGTCAGAAATGTGTGGCAATGGGATTAGGTGTTTAGCTAAGTTTATTGCTGAAATAGATAATGATAATAAAACTAAATATAAAATTTATACTGGTGCAGGTCTACTAGGAATCGAATTACAACCAGATGGCCAAGTAAAAGTTGATATGGGACAGCCAAAACTATTAGCATCGGAAATACCCACAACTCTAGGTAATGCTGATGAGAAAATTGTCAATCAAACTGTAGAAGTGGCTGGAAAGTCTTGGTCTGTTACCTGTGTCAATATGGGAAACCCACACTGTATAACTTTTGTAGAGAATGTTGCTGATATAGCTCTAGAAATAGTAGGTCCTCAATTTGAGCATCACTCCGTATTTCCAGAACGGACTAATACAGAATTTATTCAAGTTATTAGCCCAAATTATGTGAAAATGCGGGTATGGGAAAGAGGTGCTGGTGCAACATTAGCTTGTGGTACGGGTGCTTGTGCATCAGTAGTAGCAGGAGTTTTAACTCAAAGAAACGAGAATAAAGTTACAGTTGAACTACCTGGAGGTTGTTTGGAGATTGAATGGTCAACTACAGACCAAAAAGTTTATATGACTGGACCTACAGAAAAAGTATTTACAGGAGTCATTAATGAATCAATAATGAATTGATAAAAATGTAGATATTGGCAATTGTTGAAAATTAATGTTTTGACAATTTAAAAATTAGTTTTATAGAAGAAGGAAGAAGAAATAAGGAAGAAGGAAGAAGGAAAAATATTGCGTTTCCTGAGTTTTTCGGCTTTTGATATGTCTTCACCTTTCTTTCGACTGCGATAAAAAAAATTAGCTGTACTATTTTCAACACTTAGAAGAACTTTTATAGCATTGCGCACTGGTATATTGACAAATTGCAGGAACTACTCAATAACTAAAAGTCTGATAAAATTGGTTTTTATTCCTCCTATTGCCTGTTCCCTGTTCCCTGTTGCCTGCGCAAAGCGCTATAAATAAAAATTAAAAGTTATATTGATTTTTGCTGGGAATTTTGACTTAAAAATAGAGGTATATTTATGGGCGGAGGTATTTACTTAATTCGTGACAACGATCAACTTGTGGAAATGACAGAACAAGCTTATGAGTCTGAAGATCAACTACAAGAATTTATAGAAACTTATCCTAACTTACTTGCAGGAGATGATATAGACAGAGCTACTCCCAGAAGATGGTTATTAATATCACGGGAAATAGCAATATCAACAGAGGAAGATATCACACAACAATGGGCGTTATCTCATTTATTTCTTGACCAAGAAGCAATTCCGACGTTAGTAATAGTTAAAGGTACTGACAAAGCAGAAATTCGTCAAAAAGTAGTAGGTCAAATGATTGATTATGCTGCTAATGTAGGGGTTTATTGGCCTCTAGAGTCAATTATTGCTCAGTTTGAAGTCAACTGTCGGGAACATGGTCGCGATCCAGAACAAGTATTTGAAAAATTTCTGGGTTTAGATGCTGACGAAGAAAAGTTTTGGCAAAAAGTGAAAACCAATTTACAAGCAAATAAAATTCGTTTAGTATTTGTGGCAGATAATATTCCGGCAGAACTACGGAGAGTAGTAGAGTTTCTTAACGAGCAGATAGACCCAGTAGAAGTTTTGGCATTAGAAATTAAACAGTATGTTAGTCAAGAGGGTTTAAGAACTTTAGTTCCAAGAGTAATTGGTCAAACAACTGAAGCACAACTGAAAAAATCAAGCACAACCCGTGAAAGAAGAAGGTGGGACGAAGTATCTTTCTTTCAAGAATTTCAAACTAGATGGGGTGCTGATGAGGCAGCAATACTCAGAAAAATTCATGAATGGGCAAAAAAACAAGAACCCATAGCCTCAATTCAATGGGGGACAGGAGATGTTTATGGTGGTTTTACTACAATAGTTAATCAACCTGGAAAAAAGAGTCTAGAGTTATTTAGTATTGATATTTCAGGTCATCTAGAAATTTACTCGAATAAATATAGTGGTCAACCTCCATTTAATCACAACACTAAATGGTTGGAATTAAGAGCTAAACTTAGTTCGATCGGTCTAGCTCTACCAGAAAATTTAGAAGAATTTAGAGCGCCTAGTCTACGTTTATCCACATTACAAGATGATGCAGCATTACGGCAAGTAATAGAAACTTTTCATTGGATTATTGAAGAATTTAATCAAGGTTAAATTGTTAACAATTAATAATTAATAATTAATAATTACCTCTTCTTTAATATAAGGATTGTTTAAAAGGAAATTTTTTTATTTTTTTATACCTGTAGGACGACAGGCCGTAGTCCAGCCAAGGAGATGCTTTAAACCTTAATTTAACGGTAATTTAAAGGTTATTTAGATTAGGATGATAGGGTGGCGATCGCTTCAAAGATATTTAGAAATAATGGTAAATAGGGATAAATAATTCCTAGCAAGGGAGCAAGATTTTTCGATCAGGAAGCATAACTAAAATAATAAAAATTCCCTATCATTAAAATGCAGCACCACCTAGAAATTTGTTTTGTTATTAGGTGTTAAAGAAAAGTCAATAATTTCAATAAGGCTCAAGCAGACAATTTAAAAAACAATGCACATTTTGTTGTGGCTAAAGATTACTATGCTTATCCTGGAAAAACACAAGAATATGAAAAATTAGGCAGTTTGACAGCAATTGGAGGAACAGAGTTTCCTGTTTTGCGAGGTTCAGCTATTGGTCAACTTATCATTGAACCTAATTCTATTCGTGCCCCTCACTGGCACTTAAAATATACTGAAACTGGTTACTGTTATGGAGGTATAGGACAAGTTGGAATTATTGTTCCTGGTAATACTCTACCTAAAGGTGGAAAAAAAAGGGGATTTTTTAGCGAACCAAGAGTAGAAGAATTTTTCGTCAAACCAGGAGAAATTTTCCATTTTCCTGAAGCGAGTCAACATTACTTGCGTAATGTAGGAACTGAACCTTTTGAATGTGTCCTTTTCTTTGCAGAAGGACAAGCTCTAACAGAAGATAAATTGCTAACTATTACGTTACAAAATATTGTTGTTGGGACACCGCTCGGGGTTCTTGGTCCTATTCTTGTTACTGATGATAAAGAAAGTCAGCATGTATATTATACAGCGCAAAGAGTTTCAGAAGCTCCTGAGCAAACCTATAGTTCAGTAGATCAAGGTCCTGAGATTGTCCAGGTTGTTGAAGCTTGTAGTGGAGAAGCTCCTGATGTATCAAATCCTGGTTGTCCCCCTATGTCTGAGATTAATAATAAAATAGGTTCCCGTTTCTCAGTTTACTCTACACTAAAACCCTAGAAGAAAAAAGCTTAGGCAGATAAGCAAGCAACTATTACTGGTATCGTTGATTTAACAAGAAGAGAATTGAGTATATAGCGTTTCTCAGACCTACGAGGGAGTAGCAGCTATTAAATTTAAGCGATCGCACTGAACATGGGATGTTTTTGGTATACCTCACAAGTTTGAGAAACACTATATTAATTGAAGATTAGGGTCAGAATTAACTTTTTTTGCAGTCTATCTTAACTAATGTAGGGACGTTCCATGGAACGTCCCTACAGTCTTTTGGTTGTGAATATATGGTTGATCAATCTGAACAGCGCTGTATTTCTTTAGTCATAAATAAGGTTATTGTAGGAAAAATAAATGTTAAGGGATTTAGTTAGCAAACCCCTACAGTAAATTTATGTTTGATTTTATCTACCTATTTGTTTTTCGAGTTTTCTTGGTATGGAAAGTTCTCAAATAGAAAAGGTCTTATCAGAATTAATTTCCCGAGATTTAGTCAAAAAATAAGAAAACTTAAAGTTAACAGTAGCAGGTTTGAATGTTTTAGCACAACAAACAATTTTAGCTCCTATTTCTGAAACTCAGACTTTTTATCTAGATGCTCTAAATGGAAAATTAACCAACTCCTTTTCTCTAAAAATTTTTGACAGTAAAATTCATCAAA
This sequence comes from Okeania sp. SIO2F5, assembly GCF_010692685.1. Taxonomy (NCBI): domain Bacteria; kingdom Bacillati; phylum Cyanobacteriota; class Cyanophyceae; order Oscillatoriales; family Microcoleaceae; genus Okeania; species Okeania sp. SIO2F5. The sequence goes on from NZ_JAAHGU010000135.1 coordinate 8,916, forward strand.
ATAGTGCGATAAATAAAATTATCAAAAAACCAAGGAAAGGTCATATAGAGGATTTAGTTGATTACTATCCAGATATTGAAAAACTTTTACAAAATTCCGATCCCAATAATCCTAATCCCATAGAATTAGTACAAGTTAATAACATAGAAAAAATATATCCTCAATACCATGAAGTTTTGCTATTTTTGTATAAAAGTAATCCTGGCGATCGCGAAATTGAATATGAGATTTTTTCTAGAGGTTTTATTCAACCAGAATATCGGAAGACTATAGAACAATTGTATGCTGAAGGGAAAAAAATACTTGAGCCAATTTTTCAATAAATGGAAGAAGAGAAACCACCTCAAGATTCGGTCAACAAAGTTATTCCTAATATTCAAGATGATGATATTCAAACTGTAGAAAAGTTAACTACAAAAATTGACTCTATTGATTACCTTGATAATTTTGTAGAAACTAAAAATAATTCAGTCAAACAAGAAAAACAAAAGCTTCAGAAAGAACTCAAGCAAGTTCAAAATAAAACTAGAATTTCAGAGGTAGTTCATACTTATCAAATTCGTGAATATTTGCTTAAAGCTTTAACAGAAGCAAAAAATAGATTAATGATAGTTTCACCTTGGATTAAAGTAAATGTAGTAGACGAAGAATTTTTATCAAATTTAGAAGCTACCCTCAGACGAAAAGTAAAAGTTTATATAATCTATGGAATTAAAGGTTCAAATTCTCAAAATGATGATAAGTCTATTAAACAATTAGAGAATTTAAAGGCAAATCACAAAAATATCCTATTTGACAAAACTGAAAATAGTCATCGTAAACAAATTATTTGTGATGATAAATTTGTCATAGTAACCAGCTTTAACTTTTTATCATTTAGAGCAGACCCCAATTTAACATATAGAGATGAACTAGGAGTCATTATTAGAGATAAACAAACTATTGAAGATTTATTTAACAGTGGGATTAATTTAATTATTTAAAATCACAAATTTATTGATTTACAGGGGATTTCCAGATAGGGTTTGGTAGAGCTATCATAGGCAAGATGTCTGTGCTACAAAGGTTTTATAATTAATATTTGTACTTCATATACTTGGAATATGCTGTAGCAATCTTAAATAGGTTGTAACATTTTGTTCTAGGGGTTTGGTTACCAAATCCCATTTTAGCTTGGGTTTGGAGACCAAACCCCTACAGTTTTTCTCACAAATCTTGCACGGATTAGTATGTATGTACTATAAATCTCCACAAACACCAAATAAATCAACTTTTTCTTCAACCTTTGTAGGGACGTTCCATTGAACATCCCTACGTTATTTTTCACCAGATATCTGTTAACTATCTATTAGCTTTTCCTTATGGAATACTCCGCAAACAGCATTTAGCTATCAGCTAAAAATCCAGGAGTTTAGGTCTCTCACCCCACTAATTTTTCAAATATAGTGGTGCGTGTTAATAGGAGTTTTAATCCTTTACTATAAACCTTGAGAAGCTGATAGCTAATAGCTGAACGCTGACCGCTATTTCAATTACTAGCTTTCTGAATTGAAGGACTTGATTGAGCTAAATATAATCCTAATAAAACTATAGAAAATCCTATCCAACTAATTATAGTAAGTTGTTCCGAGAATAATCCCCAAGCAATTAAAGCAGTAATTACAGGTTCCAATAAAAAGCATAAAGCAACAAAACCAGAGGAAAAAGTTTTGAGACTATAAGTAACAAACCCATGACCTAAAACTTGGGCAATTACTGCTAAACCAATAATTGATAACCATCCTTCCCAAGAAAAAGGTAAAATATGATCTTCCGTGAATAAAGCAATAGGAAGAGTAAATAAACTACCACTTATACAAGTCCATAATAAGATAGTTGTTGCAGAAAATTTGGAGCGAAGTTTTTCAATTAATAAGTAGTAAGCACCAAATAAAATTGCAGATGCAAATGCTGCTAAGTCGCCAGTAAAATGTTCTAAATCTACTTGTATATCATCTGCTCCAATGGTAATTGCTCCGACTATAGTTATTGCCATTCCTATTAAAAATCTACGGTCAAAACGAAGACTTAAAAATATCCATCCTCCCAGAGCAGTAAAGATGGGAATCATATTATGAAGTATAGTTGAGTTCGCTACATTAGTTTGAGTTAAAGACCATGCCCAAAGAAGTAAACTAGGAGCAAAAGTAAAACCACCAGCTAATAACCAAGTCCAATCACTAAATGTATAAGTTGAATATTGTTCATTTTTATTAGTTGATGATTTATTTTTTTGAGCTTGGAAATTACTCCAAAAATACAATACAAAACCAGAGATAATAAAACGATCTAATACTGTGCTAGCAGGTCCTAATTCTCGTTCGCTTAATCGAATAAAAATTGCGGCTAAGGATACAGCTAATAATCCTATTAATAATGCTATTAAAGAGAAAGTTGTAGATTTTTTTGCTGAATTTTGGGGTAGTAATTCCAGTTGACTTGTCATGTTAAATTTACCTTTAAATTTTGTATAAGCCAGAAAAAAAACTTACATATTAGTCCTATTTTGTAGAAACACTAAAAAGGTTTTAGTTCTTTAGTCATTTTAAATGTTTAGCTATGAAAATCAAATAGGACTTAAGAATCTGTGATGCACCCTATAACTATAAGTTTAAAATTCCTTTGCTCTGCAACGCTGATGTGTTAGATAGAAATTACAGAAAAATCTTATTTTGCATAAGCCTTCTTAAAACAACCTATAATTCAATATTTTTTTGATATATGAATTTTAAAAAACAATTTTTATGGCAAGGAATGTGAAAAAAATCAAAAAAAATTACTGATTTATCAAAATAATTTGGTCTAAAACCCTGCCTTTTAAGGCGAAATTTTTTTAGAAGGTTGATCACAATCCCCCTTACAAAAATAACTTCTGGACTTTACCAATCTGATAGCTCCCATATCTGACTTCTGACTTCGTTAACGAAGGCTTACTAATGCCTAGAATCTATCGACAAAAAATTGCTGCAACAATTCTAAATAAATTAGAAATATATAAATAATTATACAGCATGGTTTTAACAAAATCAATTTTTTTTATGATGAAGGATAAAATTTGAAAAAGTAATGATAATGAAGCGAATATTTATGTATTTTTGCAAAAATCAATCAAAAATTGCTAAATATTGCTAAATATAGTGTATGTATAATACTTTTTGCAAAAGACTGAAACAGTTATCTATTAAAGTATTCTCAGTTAATAGAAACGGTATTTAGAATTGTAGAAAAAAACTTTTTTTACTTGACAAAAGATACAAATAAAGATACGTTCTCTAGCCAAATTCTCAATTGTTAGGTAGCAACATGACTCCAGAAAATGGCCAGTTAAATAAATTAGTAATTATTGCTAAATTTTTTCAATTTAACCAGCTCAAAACTAACTTTCGCACAGAGAGTGTAGCAGGAATAACTACCTTTGTGACAATGGCATATATTTTAGTAGTAAATCCTGACATATTATCTAAAGCAATTTTTTTGCAGAGCTCCGGCGATTTATTTGGAGAATTAGTAATTGCTACAGCAATATCAGCAGCATTAGCTACTCTAATTATGGGAATATACGGTAATTATCCATTTGCCTTAGCACCAGGCATGGGGTTAAACGCTTATTTTGCTTTTTCAGTAGTGTTGAAGTTAGGAATTTCTTGGCAAATTGCCTTAGCTGCTGTGTTGATAGAAGGCTTAATTTTTATTTGTTTAACTATTAGTAAAATTCGCAATCAAATAGTTAATGCTATTCCTGAATGTATTAAACAAGCTACAACAGTTGGTATTGGCTTATTTATTGCTTATATAGCTCTAATAAACACCAAAATTATTGTCTATGATGAAACTACAACTACAACTTTAGGGAATCTAAATCAACCAGAAACATTAGTAGCCATCGCTGGAATTATTATTACTTCTGGATTCATAGCTCGCAGGATTACTGGATCATTATTATGGGGAATTTTAGCAACTGCATTACTAAGTTGGATATTAGGAATTTCACCTTTACCTCAAGGAATTGCTAGCTTTCCTCAGTTGCCAACACACTTATTTGGTCAAGCATTTATTGGTTTAGAAAGCATAATAAAAATGGCTCTTCTAGAGTAGTTATGACAATTTAAGAATAAAAAAATTACATTTTCCTTAGTAATTTTAAAGTCAAGTATACTCAAACCCTTGCTAAATATTGACTAATGACAGATGTTAATGCTATTAAATGTATTGAATTTGAGTAACAAAAATGAAATTTTAATAATATGCCATCTAACTCCCTTCTCTTTTTGATCACTCAAATCATTAAATTTGAAGGCTTTAAAGCAACTAATTATCATTTTATTACTGAAAATGAATTACTGATTGAATGAGAAAATCAAGTCCAAACTACAACTTGTCCTCATTGTCAAAAGACTACAGATAAAATCCATCAATCTCATCGATATAGAGTCAGAGATATTTCCTTGAGTAGCTTTGATGTTTTTCTACTTGTTAATCGCCGTCAATTTAGATGTAAAAACTGTAAAAAAGTTTTTAGTTAGGAATTAAACTTTGTCAAAAAAAGAAGAACTTATAGGAAAAGATTAGCTCAAAAAGTCGTGACAGAAGCATGGGAAACGGATGTCATTAATACTGGAAAAAGAAATAGAATGACTCCAGCAGAAATAGAAACCATACTTAAAGAATTAGGAGAGGATTTATTAAAGGAAAAACCTTCAAAGTTAAACAGGTTGGGTATTGATGAAATAACTGATTTAAAAGGAGGGAAGAATTATCCAGCAGTTTGAGTAGACTTAGAATTGAAAAAACCCATAGGATTATTGGAGAAAAGAAATAAGGAAGTCATAGGAGAATACTTGCGGAGCTTGGGTTCAGAGAGATTAAACCAAATAGAAGAAGTGAGCATAGATTTATGGAAGCCATATAAAAGTGTAGTGGAAGAATGAATACCCAATGCACAAATAGTAGTGGATAGGTTTCATGTAATGAAACAAATAAATGAAGAGTTAGATACCAGAATAAAAATAGAAAAAATCGAGGCACAAAAGTTTAAAAATCAAAAACAAAGAGAGCTAAAAATACCAGGAATAACCTTGATTAAGTATCCCTTATTAAATAAAAAATAGAAGCTGAATTAAACAGAGAAAGAGAAGTTAAAGGAAGTGGAAAAAGTCGCTCAGAAATGAATGTCTATGTATCACAAAAAACAGAAGAAAAGAGACATATTTGAAAGTCAAATAACAGGCAATGAAGCTTTGTGGAAGATGGTGGAATAGACTCAATCATGTTATAAAGATTTTCCGAAAAGTTGTCAAACAATCAGAAGATGGATTGATGAGATTTTAGGATATTTTGATCACCGGACAACCCAAGGAACAGTAGAAGGAATTAATCAAAAAATCAAGTTAATTAAAAGGAGAGGTTATGGGTTAACTAACTTTGACAACTTTAGAAAAAGAACTTTACAGTCGTTGGCATTTTTGCTAGTAATTTTTCATATTTAGTCTAGAAGAGCCATAAAAACTAACATCTGGGAGCTAATCACCATTATTTTTGTTTTAATATTTGTAGATTTATTTGACACAGTAGGAACTTTAACAGGATTAGGAATAAAAACAGGTTATTTTAATCAAACAGAAAAATCATTTAACTTAAACAAAGCATTTATGGCAGATGCCGTTGGCACAACATTTGGAGCAGTAATGGGTAATTCCACAGTCACAACTTATATTGAATCTGCTTCAGGCATTTCCGAAGGAGGACGCAGTGGATTCACCGCAGTTATTACAGCACTTTTATTCATTTTATCTATATTTTTTATTCCCTTATTATCAGCAATTCCTTCCTTTGCAACCGCACCAGCATTATTAATTATAGGAGTATTAATGATGAGTAGTGTTCGTAATATTAATTGGGACGATCCAGCAGAATCTATTTCAGCATTTTTAACAATTATAATTATGCCTTTAAGTTACTCAATAGCAGACGGATTAGCTATAGGTTTAATGATTTATCCTATTCTCAAAACATTCCAAGGAAAAGTACATGAAACTACTTTTACGATGTGGCTATTAGCAATCATATTTATATTAAAGTTTGTACTCGTCGGAAAATAATCATTAACTTCTAATTAAGCAAACTTCAGATGATTAATAAAGAAAAAATTTTCCCTACCGCATCAATCCTCTCCTTGAAAAGAAGAGGTAATTGTTAATTATTAATTATTAATTATTAATTGTTGAAAGGGTAGGCATTTGATAAATTTGGACATATTTTCTATTTTCTATTAGGAAATAAGGGAGCGATAGAACTCCGTTCCGCGCTTCGTGATCGCTCTCTAGATCAGAGGTCTGGAACTTAGAAATTACAAGTCTTTTCCAAGAATGACAAAAGAGAGTTATACCAATTTTATAACATATTGCTACATTCATGGAAGAGTGAGCACCGAAACTGAGAGTAGGAAGCAAGGATTAGGGAGCAGAGGAAGAGAAGCATAAAAAAAAGAGAAAAAAAATAGAATTAAGGGAATAGCAGCCGTTCCCCAAAATTATTCAGAAACAAAATTATTCAGAAAGTAATTGATAGTGCTGTCGGAAATACTTCTCTAATTAAGGTGAAGCAAATAGTTAAAATTACTGAAATATTGAAAGTAATTAAAACAGCTAAAACAAGTGATTATACTATTTATATTAGTCACCGCTCCAGTAAAATAGCAAATCACTTCATAGCTGACTTAATAGTAAAAACTTCTGCTGCTCCTTGTCGCAGAGAGTGGTTAACTAAATATAATCAGTTCCTTCCCATTGAAGAAAAACTTGGAAGCAAGACGCGTTATGCATACTGGAGAAACTTTCAACCTACATTCCGCACTTAAAAGCTGAGTATCAAGGGCAAGTAGTTATTAGTCAGTAGGGAATGATCCTGGCTAATTATCTGGCTCTATCAAGTATTTATGCTTAATTTATTCAATTTAATTTTGCTTTTGTCTCAGTTAAATTATGATGATTTATAGACTATAAATAGGTAAGCATTCAGCCATTAGCAGTTAGCTATTCCTTTGGAATACTACGCAAACAGCAATTAATAATGAATAATTACTTCTCAGGTTGGGGAAGAAGACTTTGGTAGTAACTTTTTATTCTTTCTTAATTTCAAAGGTTGCTTTTACTTCTCCCAAAATTAATAGCTGATAGCTGACGGCTCAATGCTTACATAAATACTGAGCCACCCACTGATGTTTGTGGTGATTTTTATGTGACAAATTAGAGGTGCGGAATCTGAGTTAAAAAGCGATAAATTTGTGTTAATTATTTAGAGTAAATTCACGGCAATAGCTCCTGCTTTCTCAATACTAGAATAATTAATATTGCTGTTATCCATAATATTATTTATCTTTTTTCTTCCTCCTTACTTTTGTTATTGTAGTGTGGTCTTATCAGGTTGGAATTACATATGATTATACAATAATTTATACCTATTTATATAAACTTGATTGTCAATCTTTCGCTACTTCCTAAACTCAGGAATTTACCGAAAAACTTACTTAAACCTCTTGTGGCTATTATGCGACATTTGTTAAACTAAACTTAAGGTCAAAATCATAGCAGAGGAAGAAGTGGTAGTTAAGCCGAACTGGTTACGAGTAAAGGCCCCTCAATGGCAGCGAGTTGGTAATGTTAAGGAAATTTTGCGAGACTTGAATCTCAATACGGTCTGCGAGGAAGCATCCTGTCCGAATATAGGTGAGTGTTTTAATGCTGGTACAGCAACTTTCCTAATTATGGGACCTGCTTGTACCCGTGCTTGTCCCTACTGCGATATAGATTTTGAGAAAAAGCCTCAGCCTTTAGACCCCACTGAACCAGAGCGACTGGCAGAAGCAGTAAAAAGATTAAAGCTCAATCATGTAGTTATTACCTCTGTTAATAGAGATGATTTGATAGATGGGGGCGCTACTCAATTTGCCAAATGTATTTCCCAAGTTAGAGAAACTTCACCTCAAACAAGCATAGAAGTCCTAATACCAGACTTGTGTGGTAATTGGCAAGCTCTGGAAATAATTCTTCAAACAAAGCCAGAAGTACTTAATCATAATACTGAAACTGTTAAGCGACTGTATCGTAGAGTTCGGCCTCAAGGTGACTATCATCGTACATTAGAACTCTTCAGGCGATCGCGAGAATTTGCCCCAGAAGTATACACAAAATCTGGTATTATGGTAGGTCTGGGAGAAACTGAAGCAGAAGTCCAAACAGTAATGGAGGACTTACGGAGCGTTGACTGTGACATTTTAACTATTGGACAATACTTGCAACCAAGTCCTAAGCACCTACCAGTATCTAATTTTGTCAAACCAGAACAGTTTGATCGATGGAGAGAAATAGGCTATTCATTGGGTTTTTTACAAGTTGTTGCTTCCCCCTTGACTCGTAGCTCATATCATGCTGAACAGGTAAAAGAATTAATGAAAAATCATCCAAAGGCTAAAAGTAAGGAGTAGACTTTAGATTTAGCCTCATTTTTGCTATTCAGGAAAGCTATAATCACTTCTAAGGTACATCACCCATCACCCCTGATAGCAAAAATGATCACTGCTAAAATGTGATACCGATCACCTATTATTGTGTCTGAACTCACTTAATAGCTAGAAATTGATTAGTAACTATATTGAGTACACTACACATAAATTAAGTTACAAGCTTTATAAAAATTAAGCTGAGTCAAGAGTAAAGTGTAACCAGCAAAAAATCAAAATAACGATCTATAAGAATTTAACTTCCAAAGTCAGAAACTTCCCGAAGTGATCGGAAACAACCAGTAATAGTGATGAACATTAATATAACTTCTGACTATAGTCACCTTTCTATAGCAGAAGTCTCCGTATACTAAAAATCAAGCCTAGAAAAGTTACCTGGAGCAAAAACACACAGGCAAATGTACTCTTAAGGTCATCGCTAATATATTTAACGTAATATTTAATATAAGCGATTGCCTAAGTTCATTCAGTCTATAATTGTCAATACTCATCAGGAAACAAAATCTAGAGCAAATGCCAATATTCCTCAGAATAAGGCATTTTATCCATAGACTGTCCACTAAATACAGCCTTTTGTCACTTGGAGCAACTGAGATGATCGCTATGTCAGCTACTTATCGTTACACTGAAGAATCTGAAGAAAAACTGCAAGACAATAATTTACAGACTAATATTTCTGAAGATATAGAGCAAATCATTGATAAACCAGAAACCAATGAATTAGAAATGGAAGATGGAGAAACAGAGAATGCTCAAAAAAGCACTAATCGTAGCACAACTGATTTAGTACGTTTGTATCTCCAAGAAATTGGTCGAGTTGACTTACTAGAAAGAGATCAAGAAGTCTCTGAAGCTCAAAAAGTCAAGCGCTATGTAGAGTTATGGGAGTTACTCAATGAATCAGCTAAAGAAGAAGAAGGCGTAATTCAGTGTTATGTTCAGTTGATTGAGATTCGTAATCGTCTGACAGCTCAGTTAGGACATAGGCCATCTTTAGAACGGTGGGCAAAAGCAGCAGATATACCTGTAGTAGAACTAAAACCTGCTCTGACTGCCGGAAAACTTCGTTGGGCAGAATTAGCAGGTTTAACTGTCAAAGAACTGGAGCAAGCTCAAAGTGATGGTATTAAAGCCAAAGACCACATGATTAATGCTAACTTGCGTTTAGTAGTGTCAGTCGCGAAAAAGTACCAGAATCGTGGTCTAGAGCTTTTAGATTTAATCCAAGAAGGAACTTTGGGTTTAGAAAGGGCAGTTGAAAAATTTGACCCAAGACGGGGGTATCGATTCAGCACTTATGCTTACTGGTGGATTCGTCAAGGAATTACAAGAGCGATCGCTACTCAAAGTCGTACAATTCGCTTACCTGTCCATATTACTGAAAAGTTAAACAAAATTAAAAAAGCACAACGAAAAATTTCTCAAGAAAAAGGACGTATAGCAAAACTTGAGGACATTGCCCAAGAACTAAAAATGACACCAGTTCAAGTAAGAGAAGTGTTACTGAAAGTTCCACGTTCAATTTCTCTGGAAACTAAAGTAGGTAGTGATAAGGATACTGAGTTAGGAGAACTCCTAGAAACTGAAGATGCTTCTCCAGAAGAAATGTTGATGCGAGAATCTTTAGTACAAGCATTAAAAGGACTACTAGAAGATTTAACTCAAAGAGAAAAGTCGGTAATTTCAATGCGTTATGGTTTAGGAGATGGTAATCCTTACTCTTTATCAGAAATTGGTCGTTCTTTGAAACTATCTCGGGAACGAGTCCGTCAAATTGAAGCAAAAGCTCTACAGAAACTGCGCCAACCCAAGCGTCGTAGTCAGGTGCAGGATTACTTAGAGTCTTTGACTTAAGTAAAAAAGAAATAAATATGATGTCCTGTTCCCCCTCTTCTGGGGGAGCTACGCTAACGGATAAGAGTGTCAACAAAAAACTTTCTCCTTCTACTACTCTTTCTTCTTCTTTCTTCCCTCCTGACTCCTGACTCCTAAATAATTAAGATTAATATCATACACGCGTTTCAGCAACACCCATAATTACTTGTATTTCAGATAAAATTGCTATATTACTCTCAGGCTCAACTTTCAGCTTTTGTCAAATAACTGTAGCATGATGGTTTGTATTTCATTGAATTTCACAATATTCTTTGCTATCACTAATATCATGTTCGGATGATAACTTATAATAAAGCCAAAATCATTACAGTAGAGGTATTCAAAGTTGATGGCCGAAAGGATTGCGATCGCCAACTACCTAAGTGCTCAAGAGTTACTGGTTCATGAT
>NZ_JAAHGU010000136.1:0-19626 GCF_010692685.1 Okeania sp. SIO2F5
CTGGAATTCCAGCAGTTCTTTGTCTTCAGCTTCACTCAAATGTACTCTTAAAGGGGCTGGCACACTATAAATTTTCCTCCATCTACTCGACTAGGCTATTTTACAACTTTTTTTGCCTGCCTACTTATTACAGAATATTTTTTCTCTCTTTGAGCTAATGATAAGATAGTAAATGATGAAGTAATTTCCTTCAAGATTGTGAACTAAAAATGTCTGAAAATAATTCTTTAATTGGTCAAACTCTCAGGCAACATTACAAAATTGTAGAACAATTAGGTTGTGGGGGTGGGTTTGGAGAAACTTATATTGCTGAAGATATAGATATACCAGCAAATCCCAAACCTCAGCGTGTTGTTAAACGGCTAAAACCAACAATTAAACATCAACAAGTCCAAAGATTATTCGAGCAAGAAGGTCAAATTCTTAACCGACTTAGTAGATACGATAAAATTCCTACTTTGTATGCTTATTTTGAGCATAATCAAGAATTTTATCTAGTTCAAGAACTGATAATAGGTCACGATTTAAGCACAGAAATGAGTCAGCCTTGGAGTGAAGCTAAAGTGCTAAATTTTTTGTCAGAAATTTTAGAAGTTTTAGCTTTTGTACATCAAGATGAGGTAATTCATCGAGATATTAAACCAGGGAATATTATGCGGCGAGACCGCGACCAAAAATTAATGTTAATTGACTTTGGTGCAGTTAAAGAAGTAAGTAATATTGTAGTTAATTCTCAGGGAAAATCTAGTAGTACAATTGCAGTAGGTACTCCTGGTTATATGCCTGTGGAACAAGCACAAGGAAGACCACAATTTGCTAGTGATATTTATGCTGTGGGTATTACTGCAATTCAAGCTTTGACAAGAGTTACACCCAGGAATTTTATCCAAGATGAACTAGGTGAGATAGACTTGCAAAAATTAGCACCTAATATCAGTGAAAAGTTAGCTCATTTTCTAACAAAAATGGTTAGGGTTAATTGGAAACAGCGTTACTCGGATGCTGCTGTAGCTTTACGAGCATTACAGGGTAATATTGAACCGATTTATGGAATATTAAATTGGATTTTATTAAAGATAACTATTGGTTTGATTTGTCAGCATAAAAATTGCGATTTTAGTATTTTTCAAAGTTGTCTAGAATTTTTTGTAGGTCGCCTTCAGCAAAATAGTCCTTCTGTGAATTATGAGCTTTACAAAACTGTCAGTATTTCGCTATTTAAGGCACAGGAAAAAATTGCTATTGAGTATAGAAATCAGCTTGGTGGTTCTTTTCCGACAATAGTTCAATATTCACCTTTTCATTCTGAGCAAAAACGAGAAAATTTGGGTTGGGTGAATCGTAAAATATCTAAGTTGAGAAGTGAGTTAAAAACAATCAATCAAACAAAATATGTTACAAGTTTTCCTGAAGATATTAGTTGTTTGTTAATTCCTTTACCTCCTGTAGATGAAATTAAGAATTTATGCCAAAGTTTTATTCTGGTTTTACTCCAGGGAGATGAACCAGATGGATACTTAGAAAAGCTGCAAAGAGATGTGGGAGGTTTATTAAACTTAGTAGCTGTTAATTTCATGGAAGAAATGCGTCATAATCAATTAGTTAAAGAAATTTTTGAATATGATTTTTTGGAAATAATTAATCAACAACTACCAGGGGATAAATTAACTCTAGAAGATTTAGATAAGTCTCTCCAGAAAGTTAGATTAGAATTAACTGAATTCAGCATTCAGCAGGAAAAAGCAAAAACAATGATTATCTCGCCACCTATTAATTTTGATGTGACACGACCAGGTAATTCACAAGTTGAAGAAGAAAGAAGGAAGGAGGAAGAAGGAAGAAGGAAGAAGGAAGAAGGAAGAAGGAAGAAGGAAGAAGGAAGAAGGGATAAAGAAAAATCTAATCACTTGACTTCTGAACAACAAAAAAAGACGAAGGAAAAGGAGTTATCATTGGATACTCCTTCTGGTCAAGTAGCACTTAATTCTCCCTTTTATGTAGAGCGATCGCCCATAGAGTCAGAGTGTTATGAAACTATTATGAATCCGGGAGCATTGATTCGAGTTAAAGCACCTCGACAGATGGGAAAAACTTCTTTAATGAGTAGAATTTTGAATTATGCTGAACAGCAAGGATATTGCAAAGCTTGTTTAAATTTTCAGTCAGCAGATGAGGAATTTCTCACCAATCTTGATTTATTTTTAAAATGGTTTTGTGCCAGTATTACTGATGAATTGAATCTAGAAGAAAAACTGTATGAATATTGGCAAGGAGTATTAGGAAGTAAAAATAAATGTACAAATTATTTTCAAAGATATCTACTATCAGAAATTTCAACTCCTTTAGTTTTAGGGTTAGATGAAGTAGACCAAGTTTTTCAACATCCAGAAATTGCTACTTCCTTTTTTGCTTTGCTCAGGACTTGGCATGAACGTGGTAAAAATGAAGCAGTTTGGCAAAAACTAAGGTTAGTAATTGTACATTCAAAAGAAGTATATATTCCTCTAAATATTAATCAGTCACCTTTTAATGTAGGTTTGCCCATAGAGTTACGAGAACTCAACTGGGAAGAAGTAGAAAATTTAGTCAAATTACATCATCTAGAATGGTCTTCAGAACAGATAAAAGAATTAATGGCAATGGTAGGAGGACATCCTTATTTAGTACGTCAAGCTCTCTATCAAATTGCCCGGGGAAGAATGACTTTAGAAAAGCTATTACAGGTCGCTCCGACAGAAGAAAGTCCCTATTGTGACCACCTACGCCGCCACTTAAATAATCTTGAAGAAAATCCAGAATTATTAACAGTAATTAAACAAATTATTACGATAAATTACCCTATACCTATAGGCACAAAAGAAGGATTCAAATTACGCAGTATGGGATTAGTAAAGTTTCAAGGTAATTTAGTCATGCCTCTATGTGAATTGTATCGGAAATATTTTAGCTATCGACTGTGAAGCCAAACTATAAAATCCCAAATTTATATCATGTCCTGATAATTAGTTATGAAAAAAACTATCCTTTCACTTGCAGAGCAAATCTCTTTTTTCTCCCTACTACCTACTCCCTACTAATTTATTTATAAGTATTCAACCGGACATGATATTAAATCTATGAATTTGTTGAAAAATACTAGATTTTCACCATTTTATCCTGTAGTTAGTCTATAAATAATGTATAGCAGAAAAAAGAAAGGTTTAGTTATCTAGGCGATTAGTTATCTAGGAGAGAAGGAACAATCTTGCGTTGTCTGAGTTTTAAGCTTTTGATATACCTGCGCCCTTTCCTTCGACTGCTATATTTACTAAATTAAACCAGGCAGCAATTGTCAAAATTAAATCTTTTTTATTCCATTTTTTTCAGACCTTTTTTCTCTCTCACCTATTCCCCATACCTACTTTTTTGTAAATTTTCTCAATCCAATTAGTATAAGACAATTTTGATAAATCATTATCTTTTTCTTTATGGGTTTAATACACCGTCTACAATTGGTTGGAGTTTGAGTCCCAATCTACTTCTTCCTTCTGGCTTCTTCCTTCTTCAACTCAGCTCTTGACAATGTACTGTCTGAATAAGATATTATTGTTTATATAACGAAAATACCATGATTATAAGTGCCTCAAATGTATTTATTTGATCCTAATAAAACCCTAGTTATAGTCCTGCAAATATGCTTTCGATCAAAAAATATTTATCCTCACTAAGCAATCAGCGGAAATTCGCAAGATTACTCAGAAGTACGCTGAGATTTATCTATAGTTTATTAGAAATTGCTACTATTTTACTCACTGTTATTTTCTTAATTTTAGGAATTATTTATATTGAAAACACCATAGAACAAAAAACACAGTGGGGTAAAGTTTTTCTAGAATCCCTTGAAGACTCGCAAATTCTAGGAACTATTGAAAATATTAGCATTGTCACAGCATTAGTTATTTACATTAGGTGGGGAAAAAAGAAATCCCATTATCAAGCTTGGCAGGTAATTGACTCTGCCCAAGGATTACAAATTAGCTATGCTAGAATCAAAGCGCTAGAAGAACTTGTAAAAGGAGGTGTTTGTTTAAAAGGTTTATCTTTACCTAAAACCAATTTAGACCAAGTTAATTTAGTAGATGTAGATTTTAAAGAAGCAAATCTTCAAGGAGCAAAACTTTTAGAAGCCAACCTTCGAGGAGGTAAATTTGAATTAACTCAATTACAAGGAGCTTTTCTCTGGGGAGCAAATCTTCAAGATACTTTCTTTCTTTTAACTCAACTTCAAAAAGCAAATTTTAGTTCAGCAAATCTAAAAAATGCCGATATGGAGGGAGTTAATCTCTTAGAAGCAAATTTACAAAAAGCGAATTTGGAGGGAGCTTATATACTAGGAAATCTTCAAGGTGTTGACTTACAAGAAGCAAATTTAAAAGGAGCAAATCTGCAAGGTTGTTATCTGAAAAACGCTAACTTTCAAAGTGCAAATTTGAAAGGAGCAAACTTACAAGAAGCAAATTTACAAGGAGCAAACTTTCACGATGCTAATCTACAAGATACCAACCTACAAAAAGTAAAAGGGTTGAATCCATTACAGATTAAATCTGCTAATAACTGGCAACAAGCTAAATATTCTAGAGAATTTTACTCTCAGCTAAATTTACCAGAAAAATGAAGGCAGAAGGCATCCCCCCTTGCCCCCCTTTGAAAGGGGGGAGGAAGAAGGGAAAATTGCTTATGAATAGTCAACGACCGACCACTCCGTCTATAAAAATAGCAGTCCTAAATCATTTGTGATAATTTTATTGCTTTGGTATTCGTTATTCCCTGTTCCCTGTTCCCTGTTCCCTGTTCCCTAAAATCTATAATATCTCATAACTCAAATAAGATTGCTAAATAATATGAACAAAAGTCATATTCGGCTCAACAAAACCACAAGAGAATGGGTTATTTATGCGCCAAACCGAGGCAAACGTCCCCAGGATTTTCAACAAGAAAATATAGTACAGGAAAAAGTAGAAAGTCACTCTCCAGACTGCCCTTTTTGTACTGGTAATGAAGAGCGTCTAGGAGGTATTTTATTAGAGAAACAAAACCCAGAAAATACTAACTGGCAAGTGCGCGTTATTCCTAATAAATTTCCCGCTTTAACTCCTGAAGGAAATACCGATCGAAAATTAGAAGGAATTTATCTGACCATGCCTGGTTATGGTAGACATGAAGTAATTATTGAAAATGCCGACCATAGCAAAGATATTCCTACAATGTCTATCCAAGAAGTAGAGATTATAATTGATACTTACCATCAACGTTACATCGAACTTATGGAAATAGATGAAAGTATGATGGTCATTATATTTAGAAATCATGGTAAAAGAGCAGGAGCTTCTTTACGTCATCCCCATTCTCAAATTATTGCTACTAGCATTGTTCCCCAACATCGACGTTGGCAAGAAGAGGAAGCTCAAAGATATTATGATGAATTTGGGAGCTGTTTATACTGTGATATATTAGCATTTGAAAAACAAAATAAAACGCGAGTAATTGAGGAAAATTCATCTTTTTTAGCTTTTATTCCCTTTGCTGCTAAAGCACCTTTTGAAATCTGGATTATGCCAAAAGAACATCAAGGTGATTTTGGTAGTATTTCAGACCAAGAAAAATCAGATTTTGCATTAATTCTCAAAAATATTCTCACCAAATTATCAGAAAAATTAAACGACCCAGATTATAATTATGTAATTAACACTGCTGCTCGTTATAAAGCAGAAGAACCACAAGTACATTGGTATTGTTTAATTGAACCTCGACTTACCACACCGGCAGGTTTTGAAATTGCTTCTGGTATTAGAATTAATCCCTCCCTTCCAGAACTAGATGCAGAATTTTTAACCAGGGAATAGGGAACAGGGAACAGGGAACAGGGAATAGCGGCGCGACCCCGCGAGGTGCGACAGACGCATTTGGTACCGCACTCCTGTCAGGGAATAGTGGGAAAAACATTGTTCTGCCTTCTGCCCTCTGCCTTCCTTTTGAAGCTTTATTTCCCTCCTGCCTCCTGCCCTCTGCCTCCTGCCCTCTGCCTTCTAAGTTGATGCAGCAAGAGTAATAGCTCCCACAATAATTTGATGTTCTTGTATTTGAACTCTTTCGTGCAAAGTTTCTGGTGTATCGTCAGGCAAAATTGGTACAGCCGCCTGCATTAAAATTGGACCATTATCTACTTCTACATCTACTAAATGTACCGTACAACCAGTTATTTTTACTCCAGCTTCTAATGCTTGTTCGATAGCTTTAATACCTCGAAAACTAGGTAATAAACTGGGATGAATATTGATAACTTGATTAGGAAAAGCATCTATTAAAACCTTAGTAACAATTCGCATCCAACCCGCCATAATTACCCACTCTACATCATATTCTTGTAGAGTTTCAACAATTTTGCCGTCAAATTTTTCTCTATTTTTGTATTCTCGATGATTTAATAATATTGCTGGCACACCCCATTTTTCTGCTCTATCTCTAACTTTTGCTCCAGGATTATTATAAATCATTACCTGAGCTTGAGCATTTAATTTTTGATTATTTATTGCCTCCATAATAGCTTCAAAATTACTACCACTTCCAGAGGCGAGAATTCCTAACTTCAAAGGAGAATTTTTTGCCGAAAAATGATCGGGGATAGCTGGAGAAATTAGAAAAGAATTAGAATTGAATTGTTGAGCTTCTGTTGTCATTTTTTCAAGTTAAATAGTGGGAATTCTTTAGATTATATAGCAGAAGGAAGAAGGAAGAGGGAAGAAGTAAGAAGTAAGAAGTAAGAAAGCTTTCGTTCTCTAACAAAGTTAACAAATTTAGCTTGCAACTTACAAAAAGGAAGAATATTATTACACCTGCGATATAGCGTTTCTCAAATTGGTGAGACACCTATCTTTATTTGTCTTCTATTCCCTGTTCCCTGTTCCCTGTTCCCTGTTCCCTAAAACCAACGAATTTTGTACCTCACGCTTCTTGGGAATTGCTATACAATATATCAAATAACTCCCAAATCAATCTGGAGGTAATTATGTCAGAAAAATTGACACTTCTGCCCCATGAATATCCAGACACCAGTAATATGATTCTGGAGGATGACGCTCCCTTGGATAGTTTTATTAATGAAAAACAACAACGTCTACTCACAACAGTATTTTATAGCGGTGCAGAAATATCAATAGATGTTCCTTTTATCGTTGCTGCTAATGTGGGTTTATTTTCTCATGTCCGAGATTCAGGAATTGTACCTGATGTGTTTTTAAGTTTAAATATTGTTGGTGAAAAAGAATGGTGGGAACGTAATGTTCGCTCTTATTTATAGCGCTGTGTGCAGGCAACAGCTCATCTGGCAACAGCTCATCTGGGGGAATAAAAGACCGATAATACAAGACTTTTAGCTATTGGACAGTTCTTGTAATTTGTAAATATGCCAGCGCACATTGCTATATTCTGGGAATTTGGCA
Source organism: Okeania sp. SIO2F5 (assembly GCF_010692685.1). NCBI lineage: Bacteria > Bacillati > Cyanobacteriota > Cyanophyceae > Oscillatoriales > Microcoleaceae > Okeania > Okeania sp. SIO2F5. Next base: position 7,479 of record NZ_JAAHGU010000136.1, read on the forward strand.
AACCACCAGATGTAGTAATTGAAATTGTTTCTCCTACTCCCGGCAATGAATTAGGAAGTAAATTAACAGACTATGCACAGTTAAGAATTCCTTATTATGTTGTCTACGACCCATTGCAAAAACTAAGTGAAACTGTACTGCAAGTATTTCAACTTCAATTTAATTCTTACATCCCTAAAAATGATGCTTGGTTTTCTGATGTGAATCTGGGATTAACTCTTTGGGATGGTAAATTTGAAAATATTAATGGTGCTTGGTTGCGTTGGTGTAATGTCGGTGGAAATGTCATTCAAACAGGAGATGAAATAGCAGCAGAAAAAAATGCTGAAATATCTCAAAAGGATGCTCAAATTAAACAGGCATTATTATTGGCAATTGAAATGGGACTAAAACTCAAGTTTGGTGATGAATTCGTAGGGATGTTATCCGAGGTTTCACAAATTAATGATGTGAAATTGCTAGAGAGAATTGTTTCTCAAATTCCCCTGATTTCTTCAGCGGATGAATTACGAAAACTATATTCTGAATAACTCAAAAATCGGGTGCAGAATATGCACCCTAAATCTTCAGTGTCTAAGACCAAACAGTGAATTGAAAAGATGGTAGGAGTTACCCTCTAATAATAAAATCATCAACTTCAAGCAATGCTCCATTACTCAAAGTGGCGAACTGACCGCCATCACCAAAACCACCAGCACTAACATTAGGGTTGTAGAATAAACCACCATTATTACTGTTGTAAACAATAACTGCTTCAGATGTTGCAGCAGCATTATTACTGGTAACAGTGGCAAATTCTGTTGCGATACTGTTAATGGCAGTAAATGTAGTTCGATCCAAAAGAATTTTATCTTGACCAACAACAAAATCAGTAATTTCATCCACACCAATATCATCAGCATCAAATTCCTGATTTGTGGCAAAGATAAAACGGTCAATACTAGCACCACCAGATAGAGTGTCGTTTCCACTTCCACCATTGAGACGATCGCGTCCTTGACCACCATTCATCTCATCGTCCCCATCCCCACCAAAGAGATGGTCAAAACCAAGACGACCTTCTAAAACATCATCGCCATCCTGACCATAGAGGGAGTCATTACCACGACTGCCAATAATTGAGTCGTCACCACCACCACCAACAAGAGTGTCATCTCCTGCTAGACCTGTGATGGTATCATCTCCAAAGTTGCCATTGAGAGGTTCATCTTCTGGAGTACCAATAATTTCTTCAGCAACTGCATCGACAATAGTGACTTGAGCAACTTGGTTTTCTGGATCAACTACATAGTCTTCTGTTTCTATCAATTCAATAGTTGTGGTTTCTTCCCCTTCAGACTCCTCATCCGGAATGGTTGTCCAGGTAACAGTCGCTGTAGTTGCTCCTTCCTCAATGGTAATAGCGGAACGTGCGAGTTCATCCCCTGCTGCTTGGAGTTGTTCTAGGTTAGAAGCATTGGTTAACTCAGGAGGAAATTCAATATCGCCAAAAGCATCATCAGCATCTGTTTCTGACCAAATTACCTGTAAACCTCCTGCTGGAGCAGCTTCACTTAAATTGAAAGTTAGGGTATATTGACCTGCGTTTTCACTAACAGTTTCCGGTTCAACGTTAATACTTACTGTCGGGATATTGACATTTATTTGCCGAGGGTTATAACTGAAACTGTCAATTTCCAGAGGTTCTTCAAAAGCATTAGCAACATTTTCCCAGGGGATAAATTTAAAGTTGGTATTGAAGTTTTGAATTTCTCCATCTTCTGGATCTTGTAGAACTGCTTCTGGTTCATTTGCTCCGTCTTGAATTACTAATAAACCGTTGGGGAAATTGTTACCTAAAGGTACGTTAATTACATCTGCACCATCAGATTCTTCCGCTCCATCAATATTGGCAAAATCTCCTACAAAGAAGTTACCAATATATTCATTATCTCCTTCCCGTTCATAAACAGCAAAAGTATTATTTCCCTGACTAGAAGCTAATAAATAACCATTGCCATTATCTCCATAATAAATAGTTAAACCTTCTACATCCGCTTGAATATTTTCACCAATTTCATCAACTAAAATTCTGTCATTACTACCATCAACTTCTGCATCAAATTTCCAAATTCCGAAGTTTTCTTGACCAGCATAAAGGAATCCTAATTCTTGGTCTACTACCATTCCTTCAACTTGAGCATCATCCAGTTCTCCACCTTCTGGAATAGGTACATCTAGACGACGAACTTCTGTGGCACTTACCGTTCCGTCCTCGTTACTTATTAACTCTAACTGAGCAATTTGATTTCCATCCCGCTGACTAACAAAAGCGTAAGTTTCCCCAGTATTAGGATTAGTATAAGTTGCTAAACCATAGGCAGTTTGTTCCCCATCATCTATACCAAAAATTGAAGCTGTGGGATTACTCAAATTTCCAGCAGTAATATTAGTAAGTTGACGAGTTTGAGGGTCAATACTCCAAATTGCTAAAGTATCATTTGCCCGGTCAGTTGCTACTGCTAAATCTACTGTTTCATCTCCTATTTGGAAGTTATAAACAATATCTACATTGTTATAACGAACATCCCCAGGAGTTTCAGGAGAAATTTCTTGTAAAACTTCACCCTTTAAATCGTAAACTGCTAAACCAGCATCTTTTAATGTACTAATAACTAAACTTTGGTTGGGGTTATTAGGATGTACATAAATCGCAGGGTCATCTGAATCAACACCTGTTTCAATTCTGTTCGTATCTGGAGTTTCAACAGTAGGGTTAACAGCAGGAATACTATCAATATCTAGGGAGAAACCTAAGAATTGAGTAACTTGAGGAGTTACATTATTAAAATTATTATCACTAACTACCACCAAAGATTGAGACCCATCTGGCAAAACAGGTCCGAATGCCATCCCTTCATCATTATCTAAAGTAATGCCTAACTCTGCAAAATCTAATAATAATCGTTTTTCTGCAACAGCATCAACATCAAATAGCTCTCCATCGGGGTCATCTGGATTAATTAAACCGTCAAAATCTTGGATATTAGTTGTATTTTGTAACTGAACTTCGTAGAGACGGATATTATTACCAACTCCAACAGCAAAAGACCTTTCCAAAGCTAATAAAGTATCGCTATTATCAAGGGCAAGTAATTCAACTAAGCCATTATCAGCAAAACCATCTTCTGGGTCTGGAGCAACAGGAATAGGGTCAACAAAATAGAGAAATTCTTTAATAGCTTCCCCAGTTTCTAAATCATATTTAATAATCCGAGAAGCACTCTCATTTTCCAGAGTAGGACGTTCGCCATCTTGTACTAAAGCACTTTCTGTTGCTGTGTAGAGAAAACGTTTGTCAGGAGTAATTGTTAAACTCTCAAATGCCTGATTATTTCTGATGCCTTGAGTACCATCATTATTAGGTAAAAATTTATCTGGAATTGTCAACTCATTTAATTGTTCTCCTGTGAGAGAAAACTCATTAACAAATGGGTCGATACCCTCATTAACATTTCCTTCCGAAGATATGAATAAATTCTCACCATTAAAAGCAATTCCTTCCGGGTCAACACCATTTTCGGGAAATGGTACTCCATCATTATTTAATAGAGTAGTAAAATCTGTAAATTCAACATCTCCATCATCAAGAGTACCATCACTCCAATCAATATCAACAGTATAAAAACGGGCATCATTATTCTGACTCCGGTCATCAGAAATAGCATAATAAATTCCTTCACCTCGGTCATAACTAATACCAGAAATACCCCCTACTTCTGTACCCTGAAATTCCAACCCAGTCTCAAATTCTACCCCCCCAATAAACTCAATATTTGTGACAGTTTTACGATTTTCATTAGTCACATCTGCCCAAACCAAACGATGGTCTGAACTAGGAAAAGGAAAGTCTCCCACTAAGTCAAATAAAGAGTCATTTTCCTCCGGCCAAAAAACAGCAGCATCAACTATTTCTTGGTCTATTGAAGGCAAAACATAATCAACTCGTAAATTTCCAGAAGTACCAGGCGCATCATTAAAATCTGCCGTATCAAAAGCAGGGTTGCCTCCATGATTTGCACTTTCTCCCCCTTGACGGTTTGTAGCATCAATTCCCCCATTACTACCAGGAATTACTGAAGTATTCACCAGAGGATTTTCTAATAATTGATTAATAGTATTATTGAAACTATCTCCATCAACTGGGTCAGCATTTTGATCTCCCATAATTACAAAAGAATTACCAGCTGCTAAACCACCAAAATTTCCTGCATCATCATAAATATAATCTCCTTCTCCAGGAGTAACATAATCTGCCCAAAACCGAATTTCATCGTGATTTCTTCTACCATTTCTATCTTCCTCCCCATCAAAAACTGGCGGAGTAGGATGACTAACTAAGACATGGACTATTTCTCCATTCACATTTATTGGCACATCCCAATGACTTTTAGAAGAAAGACGGAATACCTCTAATTCTTCCTCCGAATACCAATCATTAGGTTCAGGTGTATCAAGATTATCTGGTAACAACGCCCCTGGCATATCTTTCCAGAGAAAGTTTTGAAAAGTTCTTACTTCCTCTTCAACAATGGGATATTTTGAATATAAAACCATTCCGAATTGACCGGGAAAATTGCCAAAACCAAAAGCATCATTCCCATAACCAAATTCACCCGGTGTTGTGACTATTTCCTCATTATTATCTAGGTCAAAACCAGAATAAATACCTGTATTAGAAGGAGCAAAATATACGAAAGGATATTCTACAGGATTTACTCCATTTTGACTTACTTCTAAATAGTTATCTCGGAATAATTGGGCAGCAGTTCCATCTGAGTCAAAGTCAAATTCATTAACTAATAAAACATCAGGATTGACTCTTTGAATAATTTCTGCTACTGTCTTTCCTTGTTCGTTTTGTTCTGTAGAAAGGTCTGTGATTAATTGACCTTCTTCGTTGCGGTTTAGAGATGCGTTGAAGGTGGCAAAGCGGATTGGATTTGGCATAAACTAGAAACCCTTGAAATTAATTATAGTCATAACCGTAATGGGATTTTATAGGTTCTAATTTAAGTTTTGTTTATGTTGAGGTTAAGTGTTGTTTATTGGTATAGTGTAAAAAATTTTCAATCTAGATAGTTGACTGTATTTTTGATTGTGGTGATTCAATTAATTATAATAAAATACTTGTCTGTAGTTTTGCTCTAACTTCTGACACCAATTTCATAAAATATTGCTACAGTCACGGCACAGGGAACAGGGAATAGGGAATAGGTATGGAGGGAAAAAAAACAGAAATATTAAAGAGGAAAAAAGGTTGAATTGTTAGAATTTATGGGATTTATATTTTTGGCGTTGCTGAATCAAGGGATGAATATTTTTTAAACAGGTAAATTTCATCCTTAATACTTCTTTTTTGTCCAAGCATACAATTCATCCCACAAATATGCAACGCCTCTCCTTCTATTCCTCTTTCTTCTTCTTTCTTCCCTCCTGACTCAGTCCTCCCCCTCCTGGGAGGGGGTTAGGGGTGGGTTGACTCCTAAGTAATTAAGGTTAATATCATACACGCTATTCAGCAACGCCATATTTTTTTATTGTAGGAATAAATCACAAACTAAGATGTAACTACCTTTTTTGAATTTGGTATTAAATACTTAAATCGTAGGAAAAGATTTGGGTTAAAGTTTAATTTGATATAGCAATTCCTATACTGGTAAGGTACAAAATTTGTTTTTCCTCCTGACTCCTGAGTTCTGACTCCTCCGTCGTTATTTATAACTGTTCAACCGGACATGATATTACTTTTAGCTTTTCCTTGAACGCGCTCGTCATCATTCACACAGAAATTATCAATTATTTCCCCTACTGCCTACTACCTACTCCCTCTTTTCTGCTGAATATCGCTAATTTATAAATACTGGCTCTTGACATTATCTCAATTAAAGGATATGTTCGAGTTAATTTGGTTATACTAGGCTGAATTTTTGCCATAATTTATTCTTTATCAAAATAACTGGGTCTAAAAACCCCGCCTTGATTGGCAAAATGTTTTTGGAGACTTGCTCAAATCTCAGTTACAAAAACAACTTCTGACTTCGTTAAAATGAGGAATAATATTCAAGAAAATGAATCCAACAATAGAACTTTTTTGCTTTCAAGGTAGTCTTTTTGCTTGGCGAGTACACCTGGCCTTAGTAATTCATAATGTTGATTATGTCTCTCATTATTTAGACCCATCAACAGGAGAACATAAACAACCCGATTATCTAGCTTTAAATCCTCGTGGTAAAGTGCCATTACTAAAACATGGGGAATTATTTGTGCGTGAATCTATAGCAATTTTAGTGTATTTAGATTCTCTCTATCCTGAGTGGCAACTTTTTGGCAATACTAGCCAAGAGAAAGCAATAATTTGGCAACAGGTATGTGAAATTGAAAATATAATTGTGCCCTCTTTACTTCAGCTTATCCCTCCAATTTTCTTTGGAGGTTTAGCAGAGAAAGAAAAGGAAGTTGTTGAAAATTTCCAGAAATTAAAAGAAGAATTTACCATACTCAATGATGAGGTTTTAGCAGATAAAAATTGGTTGGCAGGCAATCGATTATCTGCTGCGGATATTGCTATTTATCCTATTTTTAAATTTGTCGAAAAATTAGCAGTTCAGGAAGATGTAAGTAAATTAAACATAGACATCTTACCTATAGAGAAAAAATATCCAAAATTAGGAGATTTGCTACAAAAGATTGATGAAATGCCTAATGTTGATAGTCTCTATCCTCCTGACTGGCGTTGAAGCAGAAACAACAATGAATAATGAATAATTAATAATGAATAATTAGGACTTGCTGATTAAATCTAAAATCATTGACAGATAAAGCTTTTAGCATTTTTCCTTATATTCAATCCTCTCGGTTTTAACCAGAGGTAATTAGGGCTTGCTGATTAAAGATAAAATAATTACCAGATAAAGGTTTTAGCCTTTTTAGGTATTGAAAAAGTACATAGTTTTTGGCTCAATTAGTCTCAAAAAGCTAATATTTTTACCTGAAAATGCCAAAAATTTTGCCGTAGCAGATAGTCTAAACTGTTGCCAGATGAGCTGTTCCCTGTTGCCTATCATCACCATAAGACTTTTTCAGCAAGCCCTAATTATCAATTATTCATTATCCATTATCAATTGATGAACTCTTAAATACATACTGTGTAAGCATTCAGCTATTAGCTGTCAGCTAGCCTCCTGCGGAGGAACTGCGCACTTCAGCAACAATATTCTCTTCTTAAGGACAGTGTTTAAATTAATATAGACTTTAAGGACAAGGGAGCTAACTTTTTGTAGTCAGACAATTAATAAAGCTTTTATCGTAAACGAAAAGCAATAGCTTATGGCTGATAGCTGACGGCTGAATGCTTACTATCCTGTAAATATAAAACCCATATTGAAGCATAAGAACAGCAAGCTTAAATTGTCTACAAAAGGTAATAAAGCTGATCCCTGAATTCTTACTTCTTCCCTCTCAAAAACCATTACCAATTAAAATAAATGGTGCCCAATAATAAGGATGATTATACTCACTATTAATCATATTAACTTGTGCTTCTCTTAGCGATTCTACCTTACTTAGTCCTTTATTCAAAGCTACATAAAAATAATTCATAAATTCATGAGTAGCTTGGTCATCAACTAACCATAAAGTTGCTAATGTTGCTGCTGCACCAGCTTCTTGCACTCGATAACCAAAACCGAGTATTTCTTGACCATTTCCTATATCTTTTCCCAGAGCAGTTTGACAAGCACTCAATACCACTAATTCTACATCCTTTAAATTCCAATATTTCACATCTCCTAATGTAGCGCGATCGCCATCTCCAAATAAGATAAAAGATTCTTCTGGATGACCATTGACAAAGGCAGAATGAGTGGCAAAATGTACAATATTATGGCTATCCATATTTAATTCCATAGCTTCTTTAGTAAATTCATTTCCTAATAATTTATTAGTTTCAGGAAATATCTGCTCTATATTCTCTACTTCTACTCCCGCAAAAGGTAATCCTTCAAATTCAAATCTTCGTCTACCTACCTGAAATTGATAACTACCTTCAGTTAAAGCACCTGCCAAAATGACTGGTTGAAAATTTTCCCTAGGCTCTAAATCCATTAAACTTGCAGCAGTAATATTATTAATTTCAAACCTTTCTACTAGCCATTTTCTACCATCATATAAAGCTGCTAAAGGAATATAACGTAATTGTCCATCTGGTGCATAAATAATAGTTTTAGCTTTAGTAAGTCTTAGCTCTTTCTCTAGAGGTTTAATCAACCAATTGTAGAGTTTAAATCCTGCCAGCATAATTCTTTTGTCAGATTGATTATTATTTTCGTTGGATAATGATTGAGAATTATTTCTATTGATTAATCTCACTCTTAATTCAATCAGAGCTTGATTAAGTTCTTGTTTTGTTACTGACACAGTACGATGCACCGCAGGAGAATTTGAACTTACTAATATTAATTCTAGTCGGTCTTCTAAAACTAATGGATATAATACTACTGTATTTTTCTTTTGATGTTTTTTTAGTTCAAGTTGTAAAGAAAATACTATATCTGAACTTAGTTTTTGATTTTCAGCATTTTCTTTTAATTCTGATACAATAGATTTCACTTCTTCACTATCAAAAAATTCAATAATTTCTAGTAATTTTTCCTCTAGTTGATTTTGGTTTTTCGTATCACTTGCTGCTTCTATGAGCTGACTATATTTTTTCCAAAAGAGTTCTTCTGATTCTAGGAATGGCAATTCACTATATTTATGGTTGTCAATCTGTAAACTTCCCATCTGCTCAAATATTTCTTGGACTTTGAGTAAGTCTATAATTTGATGTGCTTCGAGTGCGCGTTTTTTTTGTAGTAATAATTCAGCTAAAGTACGATATGTTTCAGCAACACTTTCTACATCAGCCTCTTGCTCTTCTGCTGGTAAAACTTTTAAATTTTTCCTGATACTTTCTGTAATATTAACTGATTGTTTATAGAAAATTATTGCTAATTCAGTCTGATTTTTTGTTTCTAATAATTTACCTAGATTAGCAAGATGAATTCCTTCTTTTCCTTTGTTATCAAGTTGTCTATCTATAATTAAACTATGATTTAAAAATTTTAGGGATTCCGAATACTTATTTAGATCTTGATAAACTTTACCAATATTATGAAAAGTAACTGCTTTACCTTCTTGATCGCCTTCTTCTTCTTGAATAGCTAATGCTTGTTTATGATTCTCTAATGCTTGAGAGTATTTCTCTTGCTCTCGATAAATTACACCTATATGATTAAGGGTTTGAGCTGTACCAAGATTGTCTTGATTTTCTTGATAATTTTTTAAAGCTTGTCGAAGGTATTCTAAGGCTTGAGAATATTTTTTTAAGTGGCGATAAATTGCTCCAATATTACTGAATATATTGTTTTTTTCTGGAGGATTTTTCTTTAAAACTTGTTTATAATAATCGATAGCTTGCTCATACAAACCTAACTGGGAATACACCACACCAATCTTATTTAAAATAGCAATAATATTTTCACTATCCTGATTTTTTTTAGCATTTTTAAAAGCTTTTTGATAATATTCTAAGGCTTTGAAATACTTACCTTGAGCATCATAAGCAATAGCAATTTTCTTCAAAGTATGAATAATCTCAAAGCGATCGTCTTCTGGAGTTAATTTTTCTAATTTTTCTTGTAATTGTTCCAAATTTTCATCAAGTTGATCGTTGTAAAATTCTGATTGAACTTGCTTTTCTTGTTGCTGTATTTCAATTTTTTGATTGTTCTGTAAAATAGGACTAACAGAATTTGTCTTAACTTGTGCTTGTGCTTTTGAATTTAGATTAAAATTTTTATCGACTGGTATAGATGGAATAATAATTAATAAACATGCAGTAGATATAATTAATCTGAAATATTTCCAATTTATCATTTTTTCAACTATATTTTTTATGTGTATTATGTATAACTATAAGGTAAGCATTCAGCATTCAACTATAGCAGGGAACAGGGAGCAGTTAGAAAAACATTTCCTAGTCTAAGATTTATCATCCGCATAAGTCCTAACCAATTCTTTCTTAACTATAGCAATATGATTTGAGTTGTGAGATATTGGAAGCTTTTAGGGCACAGGTAACAGGGAACAAAGAAGAAGAAAAAACGTATTATATGAATATAAGAATTGCCATATTCTATACTTTTAAGGAACACCTCAATTCTCACAACTGATTCCTGATTGCTATATATCTTCAAAACTATTGCCTATAATTTTATCATCAGCTTTGATACCTCCCATATACTCAAATACTTCTTGTACTTTCAACAAATCAAGAATTTGATGCGATTCTATGGCTCTTTTTTGCTCGAGTAATAAATCAGCTAAATCCCGATAAATGTCAGTAACAGTACCGTCTAAATAATCCTTTTGTTCCTCTACTGGTAAAACCTGTAAATCTTTGCGGATTTTTTCTGTAATATTAATTGATTGTTTATAAAATATTATTGCTAATTCTGGTCGATCATTTTTTGCTAATAATTTTCCTATATCAGCAAGAGTAATTCTTTCTCTATTTTGGTTTTCAAGTTGTCGATCGAGAATTAAAGTATGAGTCAAAAATTCTAGAGATTCAGAATACTGACCGGACTCTCGATACACTATACCAATATTATGAACAGAGGCAGATTTACCTTCCCGATCGCCTAACTCTTCCCAAATAACTAATGCTTGTTGATGGGATTCTAATGCTTGGGAATATTTTTCCTGTTCTCGATAAATTACACCTATATTATCTATAGTTATTGCTATATTTAAACGGTCTTGATTTTCTTCATAAACTTCTAAAGCTTGTTGATAAAACTTTAAAGCCTTAGAAAACTCTTCTAAGTGGCGATAAATTGCTCCAATATATGTTAAAACCTTAGCTTTGTTTTGGGGATTATTCTGTAAAACTTTCTGATAAAAATCTATAGCTTGTTTATAGCGACCTAACCTTGAATTAACTAAGCCAAGATTACTTAAAATTGCAGTAAGATTGACATTATCCTTTTCCTTTTTAGCCATTTCTAAAGCTTCTTCATAAAACTCTATAGCTTTTGGATATTTACCTTGGCGATCGTAGATAACACCTATTTTATTTAAAGCGCTACTAATAGCAGTAGTATCGCGCAGTTGCCTACGCATTTTCAGTGCTTGATTGAATGATGCTAATGCTTGGGGATATTGACTTAGGTGAGAATAAACTGTACCAATATTATGTAGGATGGCAGCAATTTGCTCTGTATCGCCTAACTGTTGACGAATTTCCAAAGCTTGCTGATAATTCTCTAAAGCTTTCTGATACTGCTGCAGTTGTCGATCGATGCTGGCCATACTGTAGAGGGTGCTGCTGATATTAAGGCGATAGAACTCCGTTCCGCTATCGCGAACGCCCTGTTGAGTATGAATATCTAGGAGTTGCTGCAAAGTTTCTAAGGCCGTTTTTAATTCCCCATTTTCAAGTTTTTGTTTAGCTTTCTTATCAAGTTCCTGTGCTTGAGTTTGTAGGTTTTCTTGGGTAAGGCGATCGCTATATTTTTTAGTCTCTTCTGCAACTGCTTTTGAATATATCTGTACTTTCTCTATTTTCTCTGTTACTAGAGATGGAGGCAAAATCAAGAAAAATACAGTACCGATAATTAATCTAAAATATTTCCAATTTATCATTTTCTACCAAATTCATAAAATTTTGCTATATTGAACTTTCTGAGTAGATACTAGGTTTAGTGAGGTAAACTTTAGTCTAGACGAGCTACTATAATTCCAATGGGCAAATATGTAATTTCCTCCACACTCCCCACACCCCTTCCAATGCACAAATATGCAACGCTATGGTATGTTCCTGTTCCTCATAAACCTAACTTCACTTCTTTAGTAGTATGTTGCTTTTTGCCTTTCATATCATGTCCGGATAAGAGCGAGTTCTCCTTTTCCTCCTCTTCCTTCTTTACTTCCCTCCTAATATCATGTCCGGTAGCATCGTTTGTGTATAATTGAAGAGGAGAAAAATAATTCCCAGGAGCGATCGCCATTATGCCAAGACGCTTAAGTATCCAAGAACACCTAAGTATAGATGAACTAGAAAGAA
>NZ_JAAHGU010000137.1:0-19362 GCF_010692685.1 Okeania sp. SIO2F5
TAACTTTTCCAAAAATTTAGGTACTTCTGCCGGGTCATCTTGTAAATCTGCGTCTAGAGTAAAGATAATATTTCCTGTAGCTTTTTTAAATCCAGCAGATAAGGCAGAAGATTTGCCAAAGTTTCTTATGTTTGGAAAGAAGCCACAACACCAGTATCGCGGACTTTTCACGAAGCAATTTCTGGAGGAAGAAATGATAGCTATTTGATGTTAGTCGAAGGAGCTAATCATTTTTCTTTTGCCGATCCATTTGATCCGACAACAGGTAGACCTTTTCTCGACTTTCCTGCGACTCAACCAGAAGATGAAATTCGTTCTCTCATGGCAGAAACAATAGGTTTATTTATTGATGCTCATGTTCGTCAACAGTCAACAGCATCTGATAAACTGAAGGAACTACTTAATGACGGTCATCCCTTAATTAAATCATTGGAACGGAAATAATGTCTGAGATGAAATCAACACAAATTAATCAACCCGGTCTCATACTTACACCTGGCGCTGAAGGTTGTTGGGACTCCGAACGCATCTCCTCACCGCGCGTAATTCATAGTCCAGATGGCACCTGGAAAATGTGGTATTATGGACGCGATGCCAGTTTTGACCGCCAAATCAATTTACCAACAGGTCGTTGTGGTCTGGCTATTTCCTCTGATGGCATCAAATGGGAAAGAGTAAAAGGTCCTTTAACAATGGGAGCTATATTTGAACCCCACCCAGACGAAAATAGATTTGATTCTGCTCATATTGGCGTGAGTGATGTCTACTTCAGTGACGGTCTTTACTGGATGTGGTATTTGGGTGGCGATCGCCAAGTTCTAGAAGTAGGAAAGTTTCAAGCTAAAGGTATTCAGATGCTACCTGGTTGTGCAGTTTCTCGCGATGGCATTAACTGGGTGAGATTGGAAGGTCCTCATCGAGGCGCATTCCTGAGTCCTGGTCAACCAGGAGAATTTGATGCTTTATTTTGTGCTTGGCCACAAGTGCTGAGAGATGGCTCCTCCTGGAAAATGTACTACCACACCCTAAACCCAGAAAGAATATTTTTAGTAGGTTTAGCGGTTTCCCAAGATGGCTTTCAGTGGGAGAAAGTCGGTCAAATTTTAGGACCAGGAGAACCGGGAAGCTTTGATGAACAGGGTATTGGTACTCGTCATGTACTGAAAATAGACGGTCAGTATTTGATGTTTTACGAAGGAGTAAACCAGAGTGGATATCATTCTATTGGTTTAGCTATTTCTTCTGATGGCATTGACTGGGAAAAACAACCAGGTTCAGAAGCGGGTGGGTCTATTTTTAGTCATGCTCCTAACTCCTGACTCCTGACTCCTGCTAATGACACCAATGCTACCGAATTTGATATTAGCCTTCAGAAGCCTCCAAAATACTAACCAATTCTGAAATCTCTGTAATGGATTTTATTGCTGTATCTGCCACAAAATTATGACCATTGGTAGTAGGATGTATGTCATCAAAGAATAAAAAATCATCGGGGTTAATTGCTCCAGAAGCTAAGAAATTATCCGTGACATTCGTAAAGCCAAAATCAGTAGGGTTAGCAATAATATTGTCAACGATAGTCTTAAAATCAGGGCTAATAATATTAATATTCGGGTCTTGCTCTAATATTTGGGAAGCTGCTGCTAACCCACTATTGTGACCTTCACTTAATAAACTTAATCCCTGTTGTTGTTCCGGGGGTAAACTCTGTGCGAGTGGAGTCAAACCTAGATCTGGTAAATTTGGCAACAGAAAATTTCTGGCTCCAATGCTTGCTAGCTTATTTACTGCCACTGACAAATTACCCACACTTGACTGCACACCTTGGGTGCTACCCCCTAAATAATCATTTGCACCTGCCCACACTACATACAAAGCATCAGGGTCAGTTTCTGGAGTCTCTGCTATAAAATTGTCAATTTGTGTCTGCAGTCCAATTAACAGAGGGGGAGTACCCTCTGGCAATAGATTATTGGTGCTATTCACAAATCCTGTGGTGGCTCCATTTACTGCAAAATTGAGACTAGAGTTAGATGTTAACTCTAATTGTGGTGCAAGAGTTTCTATCCATAGAGGGCCGTTGCTAGTGCGACCTTCAAAATAGGGAGGACTGGGTGGTAACAGACCGCCAGTAGCAACAAAAGCATTACCTGTATCAGACAAACTATCGCCAAACACATAGATATCGCTGAATAACGAACGTGGCAACCGTCCTTCAAATTGACCAGCATTGAGAAAGTGTTCTGTTGCTGTCAGTGAGGTAGTTACTAATGCTTCAGCAACATCTGAGTAACGGTCTAGATAAAAACTGGTGTCTAATAAAGTACTGGGGTTACGTTGTTCAAATTGACCAAAATTGATGAAGTGTTCTGTAGGTGTCAAAAGATTTTGTTCTACAGCAGCAGCAACTCCAGGGTTATTAGCGAGATAGAAATTAGTATTGAAAATAGCGTTGGGGTCGCGACTTTCAAATTGACCAAACCTAATAAAATGGAAAAAGCCATTACTGACTGTGCCATTGGCGACTGCTTCAGCCACTCCTGGGTAGGTTTCTAAATAGAATTGTTCATCAAATAGTTCGTTGATAGTTAATGCCATTGGTGATTTTGCTCAATTTTTTATATTTCTAGAAGGTATGGTTTATAGTGTTTATCCTATCATTTAAACTGCAAAAAATACTCGTTATAAATGGCAATAAACTCTGACTTCAATAATGTTCATGACTTACGCATAACTACCACTTATGGTAGAGGTTAACGGCTATTAACCCCTATAAATCGTGTATAATTTCGTCTTTTGTGTAAGTCCTAATGTTAACAAAGTAAATCAGCCACAAGTGAAAAATAGGGGTTGCACATTATGGAATGATATTACCAAAAATTAGTTTAGACTTTAACTAAAAAAAACTATTAATTAGTCATTTTAGCAATTATAAAATCCAAAATCCTGTTCATCAAAAATATAAAATCATTCGTCACTGTGCAACGCCGAAAAATAGATATTTCCAAAGAGGGAATAGGGAATAGGAAATAGGGATAAAAATTGATTTTATTTTTGATTTTTGGAGATGTCTATTAGTCAGATACTGGGGATGAATTGAGGTAATATAAGTCTGAAATTGAGGATTTTCATGATCAGGCATTAGTAACGTTGTCATGGCAATTATCAAGAGGATACTAATATTTGGTAATGATCATCAAAAAAATTAGAAGTGATTTAGCAATCTCTCTGTGTATTACCGAATAATCAAGGCTTAATACCAAGAACGATAAATGTTTGCTACAAATAATATCATGTCCGTTTATATCGTTTGTGTAAACCCAAGGGTGAATATCTACAGGAAATGATGGTTTTTTCTTGCGAGGGTAGCCTTCTTCCCTCTTCCCTCTTTCTTCTTCCTTCTTCCTTCTTCCTTCTTCCTTACCTTTGCTATACAAGACCGATGCTACCGGACATGATATAACTAGGGGATTTTTTAGGAGTCAACCCACCCCTAACCCCTCCCCCTCCCAGGAGGGGGAGTCAGGAGTCAGGAGTCGTATGGGAATGGCTTCAATACCACTTTTTAGGTTGGAAATCATCTTTTTTGTCAAAGGGATGTCTCCTGAAAATTATTTTTATCCCTCTTACTATTCGTAACATTCTTTTTTCAAAATGGTATAATACCAAGAACGATAAATGTTTGCTACAAATACGAACGACTTTTGCTAGTAGTAAGTAGTCAATAATCAGTAGTCAGTAGTTAGTAGAAATAGCTTGAATCTTGTTTATTACCAGAAAATTTATATTTTTCATCAAATAGATATCCTAGCTCAAGTCTTTTGGCTGGTGCTTATTATTGGTAACATTCTTTTTTCACGCTTGGTATAAAGCCTCTCTTTTAAAGAAAAAAAATTTCTCCTTTTAGTCAATCCTATTGGTTTTCAGAGAGAGGTAATTGTTAATTATTAATTATTAATTGTTAAATTTGATGTATAGCAATCATAAATCATTTGTAAAAAATCTCAGGATATATAAAAACCCTGAAACTTTTACCCCTATTCCCTGTTTCCTAAATTCAAAGATTTTTTTTCATAACTGAAATAGGATTGCTATAGATATAGCAAGTTAGCATTGAAGTGCATCAGTAGTCAGCTTTTTAGTATTTATGAATAGGCTTGAGAAAGTACATCCCAAATTCTGTTTTTTTTAGTAAAAAAGACGAAATATTCTTAATAAGAATATGGATTATCACATCAGATAACCCATCATAAATACCATAAACAAACTTATTTATGTACTTGCCTGGTTCTTCCTGCAATTACTAATTAGAGGTCAAAAGCACAAAATCAGTTATTTTATCCCCATTGTAAGTCCGCCAATGTTCTGATACTTGAAAAAACTGTTCATTATTTGGAGTTTGATTCACAATTCTGAAAATTTCTGAAGGATAATTTTTTTCTTGGCAAGGTTGATTTTTTCTGAGACTAGCAACTAAGTTTTCCATAAATTGATACCCATCACAAAAGGCATTTGGTGGATAACCCATTTCTCCTTCACTATAAGCTTTTCCAGCAATAGAAATTATATTGTGATAAAAAGAATGTGAGTCCATCTGCTCTATATATCTGTGTAATTTCAAAGGTGATGGCGCGATTAAGTAGACATCTTCACAGTCAGGTTCACAATACATCAATTCATCCCAACTTCTATAAGATTGTAGAGTTTCTCCTGACTCTAATTCATAACCTAAAGCAAACTGCATTTCATCTAATAATTCTGCTTCCCAATCTTTTTGAGATATTCGTTCAAGCCAATTATGGATAGTATTATATAGTTCCATCTCTGATAGGGAAAGCAAAGCTATTTTTACAGCTTCGGTATGTAGTTGAGTTTTGATTTTCATGACGTTACCTCCTGTTTTGTATAGTGAATAAACTTTGATTGAATTTATATTAGTTAGCTTTTCTGAAGGATATATCCTTCAGGATTAACTATAGATATTTAGCAGTATTCTACTTGTATAGGAAGTAGAAGATGATAATTTTAATTCCCCCTATTAACAGAGTTATCTTTTGAAGATTACTCCTATAATTTCGAGGAATACCATTTTCTTTCAGCTTTTTATTTCTATTACTCTCTAGTGGTCACAGAATAACTATTGATTTTATTGATCCCAATCGGTAAATCCATACACTTAGGTAGGAATTTCTTGTGGGTAAGAAAATTAAATAAGCAATTATACTGTTAGCACACTTTTTCATACTCCTCCGCTTGGAAGGCCCTTTACGACTTTGCGTTGTCATATCGGCCTTGAGTAGAGAATATTTATCTGCCAAAACTCTTACTATAGTATATAAACAAATTTTTGTAAATCAAAATGTTGGCAGTGTGTATTGATTTTTGATTTTTTTTTTGACCTGACTGGAATATGAAATGACTAGTAAATCAAGGGCGATCGCTTTCTATGTAGAACCCATTTGAGATTTACAGCAGTTTTTAAATGGGTAAACCACAGTTAAAAAGTTAGGTGGTAGGTGGTAGGTGTTAGGTGGTAGGCGAAACGAGGGCTGCGAATTCCACAATAGATGGCTGACTTTGTGGTCTACTCAAGTGAAAAGCGCTGTATATAGTTAAAGATAAGGAGTAGGGGAGTGGGGAGCAAATTTCAACCTTTTTTCCCTATTCTCATTCTTGAATTTCCTAACTTCTGTACATCGCCCTACCGACAGGGACCCTATCTAAGTTCTTAGTTCTGTAGCCAAAAGTACATAACTCGTGTAAATATACCAAATGGGTTCTATAAATAAAACAAAGATTTTAGGAACAGACAGGATAGATTCTATATTTAGAATTCATAATTGAGAAAGCAATGTTGGTGCATTGTTATTATTTTTTATCAAAATGTTGGCATTTATACCCGCGCTCTCCCGCAGGGGAGCGTCGTATGGGAATGCCAATCAATGTTGCGGTTTTACAAATAAACTGTTAAAATGTAAATATTGAAAATTAATCAGTAGATGGTTGAAAAAGCGTACAAATTTAGATTTTACCCCACTCCGGAACAGGAAAGTCTGTTGCGGAGGACTTTGGGTTGTGTGCGCCTAATCTATAACAAAGCCTTAGCTGCTAGGACTCAAGCTTGGTATGAACAAAAACAACGAGTAAGTTACAAGCAAACTTCGGCCATGCTGACGAACTGGAAAAAACAGAAAGATTTAGATTTTCTTACTCAAGTAAGCAGTGTACCATTGCAGCAAGGCTTAAGACATTTACAAACTGCTTTCACCAACTTTTTTAGTGGCCGTGCTAAGTACCCGAAATTCAAGAAAAAACGTAATGGCGGCAGTGCTGAATTCACAAAATCTGCATTTAAGTGGAAAGATGGTCAAGTATATCTAGCTAAATGTGCAGAACCATTACCCATTAGATGGAGTAGGCAACTACCACCAGGTTGTGTACCTAGTACAATTACTGCCAAACTTGACCCAAGTGGTAGATGGTCTGTATCTTTGAGGGTTGATGATAGCAGAGATTTGAGGCTTAAGCCGACTAACAAACAAATGGGCATTGACTTAGGCATCACTAGCCTTTTAACTACAAGTGATGGAGAAAAAGTTGCTAACCCAAAGAATCTTCAGAAGTTACATAAAAAGCTCAGGTTAACCCAGAAATCCCTATCTAGGAAAACCAAGGGGTCTAACAACTATCAGAAAGCCAGGCTGAAAGTTGCCAAGATACACGCCAAGATTAAAGATTCAAGGCTTGACTATACCCACAAACTGACATACGTCGCCAATCCGACGGCTCCCCTACGACTAATAAGAGAAAACCAAACTATAGTAGTTGAGGATTTAGCTGTGAACAACATGGTCAAAAAGCGGTGCGACCCCGCGACGACGCCAGTCGCAAGGGAACGCGCACCAAGAGACCACAAATTAGCTAGAGCTATCAGTGATGCTAACTGGAGCGAGTTAGTTAGACAATTAGAGTACAAAGCTCAATGGTATGGACGGAAATTAATCAAGATTGACCGATATTTTCCTAGTTCAAAGCGTTGCTCTAATTGTGGGTATATATTAGAAAAATTACCTTTAAGGGTAAGACAGTGGGACTGCCCAGAGTGTGGTAGTCACCATGACCGGGATATCAACGCTGCAATTAACATTTTGGCTGCTGGACTAGCAGTGTCAGCCTGTGGAGCGACTGTAAGACCTGAAGGGAGTAAATCTCGGAAGGCGAGTGCTATGAAGCAGGAAACCCCTAACAGCGATGCTAGGGAATCCCCGCGCTGTCTCGTAGAGCAGCGTCGGGAGGATGTCAAGAAGCACGACAGTGGAAGCATCTTATATCATGTCCGGTTAAACAGTGATAAATAAATAACTACGGAGGAGTCAGGTAGTAGGGGCGAACGGCCGTTTGCTTCGCATAACTATCGTTAACGCCCGTACAGGAGTCAGGAGGAAAGAGGGAAGAAAGAATAACAACTGGAGTTGAAGGAGAAAGTTTTTTTATAACTAATTATCCGGACATGATCTTACCAAAAATTAAATAGAGTCCAAAACTGCTAATACTGATTTAGGTAACAACTTATCCTTAAACCAGACAATAGGTACTGGTATATCTTTTACTTTTACACCCGCTTTTTCTAAATTTAGTCGTTCGGAAACTGCCAATATTAAATTATCACAATCAGCACTCTGCACCTGAGAAAATTTCTTTTTTAAATATTCCGGTCGCCAATATCCAACTATTTCTAATAAATATGATTGTCCGCTGGGATGTACCAGTCTAAAATCAGGAATCATTACACTACCAGGAATGGGAATTAAATCAACTTCTCTTTCCAACTGCCACTCGGTTTTTAACTTAGCCCAACGTTCTGCAAATGATGCTTCTAACATACTATCGTAGGGTTTTCCTGGTGGATAATGACTAACTAGATCGCAATCAGAGTCAATGCTAAATCGACCTTTTTTCCAAGCTCCACTATAGGTATCACGATTTTGTAAAGTTGCGTGTAAACTCCATTTTGTAACGTGTAGTAATGCAGGTAACATTTTTGCTAGTGCTAAACCGTAACGAGTACTGGGTTTAAATAAACTATAAGGACCATCAATTGTGAGGGTAAAACCATGGTCAGCATCTCCTTCAATATAAGTCATTAATTGAAATAATTTTACATATCTAAATAAGAGTTTGTATTCTCCTGGGTCATTGCGATGAGCGTTTAATTCAATATGACTAGCTTTGTAAAAAATACCTTGTACTTGAGACAGGTTATATCTATGTAATAATGCCTCTGATGTAGGGGCATCAAATTGAGTCAAAATTCTATTTTCTTGTAAGTCAGCATAGAGACCTTTTTTAATCTCATCAGGCATAACTTCTCGGTTTAATTCTTGACTCATTTGTGTGGCTAATTTTTCGAGGGTTAATTCTGTTGATGGGATACTAGGAACAACTTCTGCTGCTGTGGTAAAAACACGTTTTCTTAATTCTATTGGTTCGAGAGGACTGATAATTTCAAAGGTAGAAAAACTGCCTCTAAGCATATGTGCTAATCCTCTTTTGAAACGGTAGTTGGGGTCATCTCCCTCAATTTCTTGTAAACGTTTATCAAGTTCTCCTTGAGTTTTGCCTACTGTTTCTTGGAAAGAGTTAATCATCTCTGTGGCAATGGCTAAATTTTTAGCATCAATTTTGAGTTTTTGAGGAATAATTGTTTCTCCTGTTTGCCGATGAGAAAGTAAGTCAGTTGGTAACATAGTTATTAATTCAAAAGTCAAAAGTCAAAAGTCAAAAGTAAGATTTGATCTGCTCAAAACTTTAATCCTACAGTATAATTCAAAAGTCAAAAGTAAGATTTGATCTGCTCAAAAATTTAATCCTACAGTATAGGAAATTATTTAACCTATATTCCTGACTCCTGATATCAAATCCGTTTAATTCGGTATCAAAAAATGTTCCATCTTCAACCATTACCAAATATTTCTACATCTCCCCATCTCCCCATCTTCCCATCTCCCCATCTCCCCATCTAATTACACCGATGCTACCGGATTTGATATGACTCCTACCTTCAAAAGATTTTATACTCATGCCACCGGATTTAATATCAGTAATGTAAGCTAACTTTTCCAGTGTTTTGCCAACGTCTCTGAAGGCAACTCCCCAAACATGGCTTTGTAATCTCTAGTAAAATTACTCGGACAGTAGAACCCAAATTCATTAGCCAGGAAGACAATGGTGCAATTTTCGGGTTTCCTTGCTTTCAGGTGTTCTCGCACTGCATGAAGTCGTCGTACCTTGAGATAGCGCATCGGACTCACGCCAAATAAGTCTTTAAAACCAAAAGATAATGCACAACTACTAGAGCCTAAATTTTGAGCGAGTTGTTTTAAAGTCAGAGGTTTATTT
Organism: Okeania sp. SIO2F5; assembly: GCF_010692685.1. Lineage (NCBI taxonomy): Bacteria > Bacillati > Cyanobacteriota > Cyanophyceae > Oscillatoriales > Microcoleaceae > Okeania > Okeania sp. SIO2F5. The sequence continues at coordinate 9,400 of NZ_JAAHGU010000137.1, forward strand.
AAGTTGGCTAACATTTCTTTTTCAGCTTGGGCAATCAACTTTTCTCTTCGGGAAGGTTTGAGGAAAGACTTGGAATTTAACTTAATGGGAATCTGACTAATCAACAAAGGAACGAAATCATCGGCAACGAGTTTTTCAAAATGAGGGTTTTGAAACCAAGTCGGTTGGTGTACTGCTAACCAAAATACTTGTTTCAGATAATCTTTAATTTCTTTCATCCCAGTTAGTAGCAAATTCACAGCATTTTTATTCAGGAAACTATCATCAAGATCGTAGCGTTGTAGTTGTTGTGCATAAACATGAAAAGTTTTCTTAGGGATTAGAATCGTTATCATCACTCCACCTTTAGGAAGTATTAGATCTGTTCCCTTGTCATTGAAACCAAAAATAGTTCTTTGAGGATCGACAAACCTACGGTGGGAGTACAATCCCTCATCACTCTCAAAACAAGATATCCCAAAAGATAGGTATTCCTTCAACTGTTCACCCAAAGCTTGAATCCCTTGACTCACTTGACGACAAACGAAATATATGTCACCAACCTGAGCTGACAAAAACTCAGCTTGAATATAACCACAAGTGAGTTGTGTAATTTCCAGCCCGCGACCGCTAAAAAAATTCTTGAAATAATCCATATCTTTAAAGGATTTGTAGACAATCTTCGGATTGTCTGTCCCAGGAGAATTTTTAGTTTGGGTAATTTTACTTTTGTTTATCTCCATCAACAAACTTATTTTTACAGCACTTCATCAAAAAAAAATAATCAAATCAGTTATAAGCAAAACTCATAGAAAAAAACAATTAGTTATTTAATTTGTATAGCAGAGAAAGTTATAATTTTTACTTATTCACAGAGATAGCTTACCACTAAAGTAATTTTTAAGTCAGAAAGTATGCAGGACTCATACTGATTTAGTTATGGCCCAAGCCAGGAAAACTGGCTTTATTGAAGAACTAAACAACAAGTTGTCCAAATATTAGTTTTGTTGATCAGGTTTTACCGATGATTTTGAATCGAATTTGGAGAGTGATGGTGGTAGTGGCGATCGCTACCTCCCTTCTCCTTGGAAATATCATATTACCCACAGGCCCTGTTCTTGCTCAAGAAACGGGAGATACCTGTGAAAATCCTAGTTTTGATTGGGAAGAAGAATATGCCTACACCCTCGGCGTGCAAGCCTATATCTATGCCTTCCCTTGGACTTATATGCCAAAGGCTTACTGGACTCGCATGAAGGATGAAGGTGGGAAAGTCAACGAGTTTTACCACTACGAGGAATTAAGAGACGATACCTTTGTCGGAGGCGGGAATCAGAATGACACCCTCTATTCCCACGCAGTTGTATATCTCGGAGACGAACCCCTCATTCTGTCAGTACCCGAAATCGATCGCTACTACACAATTCAGATGGTTGATTACCGGGGAGACAATTTTGCCTATGTGGGTCGGCGTGCTACTGGACCAGAAGCCGGTAACTATGCCATTGTTGGTCCTAATTGGGAAGGCGATCTGCCTGATAACGTGCAGAAACTTGAAGGTCCTTCCACTACGCCTTGGGCACATCTCTTCGGGCGAACTATGGTGAAAGAGAGTGAACGAAAAAACAACGACCTGGAGGAGGTGTATGCCATTCAAAAGCAGTATAAGTTAACACCGCTGTCTGAGTGGATCGATTCTGAGCCTCCAGAAGAAGAAGTGCCCGAACTCTGGAAGCCTTACTATGAAGGTGACCTTGCGGACTGGAAAAATATTAACCATGCGATGGCGGACAATCCCCCCGACCCCGCAGATACTGCTTTGCTGGATTTATTCAAAGGCATAGGCATTGGACCAGGGTTAGATGTGAAACTCCAAAGTAAGAGTACCAAGTGCGGTCTCAAACGTGCTGCTGTCAATGGTTTACAGATTATCAGGAATGCTTTTGCTAACGGGTACGCTCAGAAGCAGGTCAATGGCTGGAACTACCCACCGCCAGAAGCTGGCCGCCCCTCCCAAACAAAAGACTGGTTACTCCGTGCGATGCAGGCCGAATCTGGTTTTATTGCCAACGAGCCGGACGAGGCCGTTTACCTGAATGTATCGTTGGATGGAGAGGGCAATCTGCTGACCGGAGCCAACCGTTATGAACTGCGATTCGAGGACGGCCAGCAACCCGAGGTGAATGCCTTCTGGTCCATCACCATGTATGACACCGATACTACTATGGTCACGAATGATATCGATCGCTTTTCTGTTGGAGACAGAAGCGGCCTGGACCCCGGTGACGATGGCAGCGTTACAATTTCCATCCAGCGCGATCCTCCAAGCGAGTGTTTCGATCAGGAGGGGGATCTCAATGGGGATCTGTGTCCCAACTGGTTGCCCGCACCCGAAGGCAATTTCTATATGTTCATGCGCCTGTACTTACCAAAATACCCAGGATTGTTCCAGTGGTGGGTTCCCCCTGCTTTGACGAATCTTGGTCTTGCCGAAACTTCTGATGATGCCCTGTCTGCCCAAGCTGTTGAAGATGTAGCTCAAGAAGATTTTTGGGACACAATCATTCAGTTGGTTGAGAAACATTATTCAACCAAATAGCGATCGCTATTCACAGGACTTACCCATGAGGTAGGAAAAATGCAGGTCATCCAACAGTCATTAGCCGAATCGAATGCCTGCGTAGTAATGAATTTAGTCTCGATGAGCCGTGCTGTTGACGCAATTGGGTGAGCATTGCTCACCCTCCTTTTTGAAAAAAGAATGTTACGAATAATAAGTGCGATAAAAAGATTTTGCAGGAAATTTCTCTTTGACGAAAAAGAGAATTTACGACCTAAAAACTGGTCTTGAAGCAATTCATTCTGACTCCTGACTCCTGACTTCCCCTCCTGGGAGTAGGGATGGGTTGACTCCTAAGAAATAGCCTAACTATTTGTAGTAAACATTTATCAAATTGGTATCAAGCCTCCCCTTTTAATATCAAATCCGGTTAAACAGCCATAGAATGGTTAAGTTAGGAGGAGTCAGGAGTCAGGAGGAGAAAGAATTACAAATATGAGCGTAGTTATGACGATTGAAGATTTTTTGGCGTTGGTAATTTGAGGTATGATATCACCTCAGGATAAGATCGCTATAGAACTCCGTGACCTTGACGCTCCCCGAAAAACTTTCTCATTATATTCTTCTTTCTTCTTCTTTCTTCTTCTTTCTTCTTCTTTCTTCCCTCCTGACTCCTGACTCCTGACTCCTGACTCCTAAGTAATTAAGATTAATATCATACACTAATTTACCAACGCCGATTTTTTTATGCCCAATTAAACGGATTTGATATAAGGGGATAAAAAAGGGAATATTTCAGATTTCAAGCCTCCTTATTGCAGAGGTACTGATAACTGATAACTGAAATGACCTATTTCCTCTAAATAATCAGAAAAACTCATCAATATTAATATCATCATCAGAATTTTCTGTAGAATTTTTATCCTCTTTGATTTTTGATTTATTTTCCAAATTATTTTCATCATTTTTTCCATCATTTCCCCATTTTGCACCTGGTTCAGCAGCACGTTTAGCAGCATAATTATTAACTCCATAAATTGGTTCTGGTTTCACAATTTCTAACGGCTTAATTTCCGGTTTAGCCTCTTCTTGTTCTTGATATTTAGGAGATTTTTTCGGTCTAATTTTACCTCTACGTCTGCGAGAAGTTTGTTCTTCACTCGTATTTTCCGTAACAACTTCATACAAAATTGCTAACTTATTTTTATCGCTACCTCGACGTAAAACTCGACCCAATCTTTGAATATATTCTCGTTCACTACCAGTACCAGATAAAATAATTGCCACCCTCGCATCTGGCACATCAACTCCTTCATTTAAAACATGAGAAGCAACAAGAGTTTTATATTCCCCAGTTCTAAATTTACTTAAAACTTCATGTCTTTCTTTCACAGGAGTTTGGTGAGTAATTGCCGGAATTAAAAAGTCATGGGAAATCCGATAAACTGTTGTATTATCAGCCGTAAAAATTAAAGTACGTTCGGGAAAATGTTGAGCCAATAAATTAGCAAGAGTTCGTAATTTTCCATCCGTACCAAGAGCAATTTCCTTAGCTTGACGATGGGCTAACATTGCTCGACGTCCAGCCTTAGAACGGGCACTTGCTATCACAAAATTTTTCCAACCATTTAACCCACCTAACTTAATATTTGCCTGCTTTAAAAAGTCATTTCTAACTGTCATTAACTTGTTATATTCTTCCCGCTCCTGTGCAGAAAGTTTAACCATTATTTGTACGATTTTATGGTCAGCTAAAGCAGCACCTGCCAATTCTTCAGGAGTCTTGCTAAAAACCGTAGGTCCAATTAAATAATCTAGGTCAGAATGACGACCATCAGAACGGTTAGGAGTTGCTGTCAGACCGAGACGATAAGGAGCGATCGCGTATTCGGCAATTACCCGATAAAAATCAGTAGGTAAGTGGTGACATTCATCAAAAACTAATAGAGCATATTTATTGCCGATCACCTCAGCATGAATAGTCGCACTATCGTAAGTCGCCACTAAAATTGGTGTTTTGTCGCGAGACCCTCCACCCAGTAACCCCACCTCCACATCAGGAAAAGCTGCATTCAAATGCGCGTACCACTGGTGCATCAAATCTAGGGTAGGTACAACCACCAGGGTACTACGGGGAGTTGCCTGCATTGCCAGTTGAGCCAAATATGTTTTACCCGAAGCAGTAGGGAGAATCACAACTCCATTTCTGCCTGACTGTTTCCAAGCTTTCAATGCTGCCTCTTGGTGCGGATAGGGAGGCATTTCCAAACTAGGGATGAGTTCGAGAGGTTCAAATTCTTTAGCTTTGTCAGTAAAGTCAATTTTTGCTGCTTTTAATGATTCCACTAAAGGGCGATAGTCTATTGCCCGAACCCGAAATTTTTCCACCCGGTCATCCCAAGTTGCATAGTCTACCCATGCTTTACCTTGAGGTGGGGGATGGAGAATGAGAGTGCCGCGATCGAATTTGATAGTTGGTGTTCGGTACATTATTTCATTTCACTGATTTACAGCAGTTTTCAAGTTGATGAGGTACAAAGTTTTATTGCTCTAGGGAACAGGGAACAGGGAACAGGGAATAGGAAATATAAGAACAGTTCCACAAGTGTACCTCACTATCCTCAAAAGTGCTGTAAAAATAACCTTGATTGAGAACTTTATTTATAGATGGATTACTATTATTAATCAATATTTGAATTTTATCAATCATCCTTTGAAAAACATCAGGATAATATTTTGAAGCATCTAAAAATTCTGCATATTCTTGTCTATGAATACGTCTTGCCTCCGGTGTTTTATGTTCTTGTCTAATATTAGCAGAAAGACGCTTTGATTTACGCACTATTAAAACATCATCAAGCTGAGTTGATACAATAGAAACTGGTGTCATATCTAGAAATTCGCAAATCAAAAAGTATAGGGAACCAGGAACAGCTATTTTTAAATCTCTGCTAGTGGCAATTGCTTCTTGAAACATCGTTTTATCTAAATTTGTTTTGCATTCTGCACATACATAACCAATATGAGATTCGATTAGTTTTTAATCTTGAAAATTTGGCTCTAAAGATGTTTTTAAGTATAACTTTTTGCCTAAAATAAAATATTGATTCTTAGACCTAATAGATGGTTGACCACCAAGACCAGGATTACCCAAAGACGACAAAAAACTCAGCCCAGAAAATGTATTTCTCGGACCTAACTCAAAAGAATCATCTATTCCTCACAAGCTTCGGAATACAAGTTGAGGTAAAAACTCTTCCAAAATTGTATTGTCTAATTTTAATTGCCCTTTCTGCCTGTAAAGAAAATTTTCTGAGCTATCAAATATTAAATCTAATTCAATAAAACTTTTGTATTTATTTGTAGCTGCTACTAATTTTTCCACAGTATCAATTTGACCACTTTCAACTAACTCTAATTCATGTCTCCACTGATGATATTTCCTGATAGCTTCTTCTAATCCATCTCGGTCAGCATCAGGTAAGCAAGGATTATTTAGACAAGCTATTAACTTTGAATAATGTAGTTGAGGCAGTTCAGGCATAATTTTATTTGGCGAGAATTTACTGTTTTATAAGTTTATAAATAATTAATTTTCGATATTTTTATACCATTTTGATAACTGTTTATTACAAATAGTAGAAGTAAGAAAGAAGGAATAAGGAAGAAGGAAGAAGAAGGAAATTTTGAAAAAAAAGGTAAAAACGATAGAATTAACTATCTAAAATCCACAAGAGTCACTATTTTTAAGCATATCCGATCGAGTGGCACTTTTCATAGCATTCTTTTTTCAAATTGGTATTAAATATCTGGAGAGAAATTTAATTTTGGTGTTCTCTCTAAATATGGAACTTTTCGGATAGCATTTTCTAATGACTTATAATTTTGGCTTGAAACTACGGATATACCATTTTTTAAAGCATTCATCGCAATTTCTCTTGCTACAGCATCTATAGATTCTATTGTTAATTCTGGTTTTAAATTGTAGAAGTTAATTAAATCTTCTCTAATAATTTTCCCAAACTTATTTTTAAATGTGCGCTTTTGCCTTAAAACTTTCCTATATAAACCAGACTCAATAGCAATCTTCTCAATAATATTGGCATTATCAAAAGGAACTCCAAGTACATTTGATTCATAGCCAACAACAAAAACAAGACGTGCATCTTTTTTACATACTCTGGAAAGCTCTTTTAAAGTGTCTGCTATATCTAGACAATACTGAACTACAGTATAAAAACGATTTCCTCTATTTGCCCTGTTAGAACCAATCTCTGATTTTGCTATTTTGAGCAAATCCCATCCTAAAAGTTCCGCAGATTTTCTATAGTTTTGATGATAATTAAAGACATTAATATAAGGTATTGAGTTATTCAAGCTCTTGACACACAGCAAAAAAATTCTGGGATAAATTATCTGTTACAGCCATAGTTAAAAATAATGTTAATTTTTACAATTATTACCATATAGGATAGTATTCTACTCAAGTCAACAAAGTTAAACAATTAAAAATGGAGTGTTAAATTATGTCTGACATAGAACAGGACGCTAAGTTGTGGTTGCATGGTGAAACCTATGGTTTCAAAAGTCTTCCACCAACTAAAGACCATGAAACAATTATTAAATCAGTTCTTATTTGTGCCAAAGCAGATGGGGTACTAGCACCAGAAGAAAGAAATTGGATTGTTGGTCGTGCTGCTGCACTCGGCAGTAACGGATATGAATTAGCTAAAACTTACCCAGCAGATGAAGATGTAATTGATGTTTTAAGTCAAGCATCTGCTGTGAATAATGCTGGTCGTCGTACAGTTATTTATCTTGCTATTAAGACTTGTAGCGCTGATGGAGAGTTACACCCAGATGAAATGGCTAAAATTTATAAAATAGCAGAAAAACTAGGATTGGAAAAAGAAGTTGTTGATTCTCTCAAGGAAATTTGTGCTGAGGAAGCACAGGTGCGAGAAAAACGCATAGGTTTGTTATTCCCTGATGGCGCTCCTTACTAAACTGGATTGTTATACCGTTTCACGGAAGTCATGCACAGGACTTATGCAAACTCGTTGATAATACTCTATCTGTAGAGGGCGTTAGCGGAGCTTTGCGTTAGCAAATCCCATTCGCCCCTACCAGATATGGTGTTTTTGCGTAAGTCCTGACCTACTAAAAACTTAATTCAACTGTGCCTCTGTCACCCAAGCAGCATGAAAACCATAAGGCACTCGCTGCGGAATAATCACTCGCGCTACAGTTTCCCCACTCACATCCTGAGCACTCACTACTACCAACTCAGAAGTATGAGTATTTTCATCATAAACATAAGTCACCAACCAACCATCATCTTCGCTACTAGCATTGAGTCGAGGTGCAAACACTGCCTCACCACCATAACGTCCCTTACCAAACTCGTATGTTTCCGACTTCCCTGTATCCAAGTCATATTTAATCAAACCATTAAACACAGGAGGAAATTCTCCTGTTTCCATTCTTGCTGAATAAGCATACCGCGTCTTTCGCCCTAAGAATTCTTCATTAACACGGGGAAACTCAGAAGGTACATCATCTAGCTTTTCCTCTTTTACCGCTCCAGTTTTCAGGTTAAACCGCCAACTATGTAAATAAGGAGTATCTCCATCAGGGAGACGATCGCTATCATTAGTCACAAACACATTAGTAGAGTTCATCCGACAAGCAACCAATACAACCTCATCCCCTTCTTCATAAGCATTGAGAGTATGCCAAACAAAACAAGCTGGAGTTTCAAACCAACGCACCTCTCCACTATCGCCGTATCGGGGAATAATTCCGAAGCGACTGGGTGTCTCTGACTCAAACATTAGTGGAAATTGACCTTTTTCTATTCTTTCTGGGCGAAAAGTCATCGGTAAATCGAAAAATATACTATAGTTTTCCGTAATAGCAAAGTCGTGCATCATTACTCCTACAGGCAAATCTATAGGTATGGTGCGCAGCAGTTCTCCATTTGCCGAAACAACGCTATATTGTAAAAAAGGAGGTTGAGCTACTGAGTAACCGAAAAACATCATTTCTCCTGTTACCGCATCAACTTTAGGATGGGCAGTAAAAGGAGATTTTAGTTTGTTGTTAAAAGTCTGTTTGCCAATAGTTTCCAACTCAGGCAGTTTAATATAGTAAGGCGCACCGCCTTCCCAGAGAGCATAAAAATGATTGGCATGATAAACTAGGGCTGTGTTACCTGTATTGATATCTGTGCCGTGGGGATTATCTGGTTGGGGTGGATTTAAGAATCCAGGCCATACTGCTTTACCTTCCTGGTTTTCTACCTGGAATTTGTTGGTGCGTACATAACGGTTGCGATAGGATGCTTTTCCGTCTTTTATTCTGACTCCGTGGAGCATTCCATCGCCGTCAAACCAGTGATATTCACCGATCGGTTTAAATTGTGGGTTGGGGCCATTACGCACAAACATTCCTGAGAGATCCGGAGGTAGTTCCCCAATAACTTTGAGGTTGTCGGCGGTTGTTTCTTCTCTAACGGGTGCGAAATTATTGGTTAAGAAAGGATTAAGGGTAGGAGTTGTTGCAGTCATAAATTTTTAATAATGTTTAACTTATTTTATAACAATTGGGAAAAAGTTGGTTATAAGTTATTAGGGTGTTTGTAGGTGTCAGAAGAAAATATTTTTAGAGATAAATATCTTGCTTCATTTCCTCTGCTCAATATGATTGTATTATTTTTGAGGATTATTTTTGCCTTTAACCATTCTAAAAAGCCTTACCTATCAGTAATTTTACTGGATTAATTTTTTTTAGATCGCCAGTAATATTTCTTATCTTATGTATAATCTCTGTTGTCAATCATAAATATAATGATTTCAACTGTATTAGCGTACAAAAAAACTTAAATAATCTAGGATTTGACTATGATCAAAAACAATAAATAGCCTAAAAAAAATACTACTAATTCTGGATACAAAGACTATAAAAATTTAATCAATTTCCTCTACATATCCAAAAGCTAAAACGGGATGTTCCAGAAGCACATTATCAAGAATTACGTCAGAATTATCAAAGTTTATCAATGAAAAGTTTAATAACTTTATTGTCAATATTTTTGATAAGTTTAAACACTGAATCTGGTTTAGCACAAAATCCAGAGTATCAATATCAAATAGAAGTTGAGATGAATACTATTTGTAGCTTGATTAACGACAACAATGTTAATATTCGTCAAAGACCTGATGCCAGTTCGCCTATAATAACTCAACTTAATCGTGAAGACCGTGTAAGAGTTATTAGACGAACTGGAAATTGGATTCATATAGCAATGAGCGCTGGCATCTTTACATATTACATAAATATTGATAATGTAACATAAAAGTAACTGTATGAGCTGTATTTTTCATAAATTAGGCGATCGCTAAAGGTTAAAGTTTTAAGGATGC
>NZ_JAAHGU010000138.1:0-19141 GCF_010692685.1 Okeania sp. SIO2F5
CCTAATAAACGTTCTGATTCTTGTGGATGCCATACGAATGTAGTCAAGCATACTGGTCATAATTAGCCATAAAAAATTACATTTTATATGACTCTATCACAATTTATTTATTTTTCCCAGATGTCTAATTTACTGGAGGAACTTTAACTCCACAAAAGGGTGAAAATTTGTCAATTTGGAAAGATATATTTAGTCAAGATAAATTATCAAAGAAAGGGTTGAAAGAACAATTAATGTCTGTATTTTTAAAGTTGATGTTTGGGTTAGTGCCACCCAAAGGCATGAATACAGAAACAGGAGAAATTTCTTTTACAATGAAGCGATCGCCTAAAGGTCGTTTATAAGTACTTTATTTAGATGAAGAACTTCGCATTACACGGGGAGAAAAGGGAACTGTTCTAGTTTGTGAGCGACAGCATAAATAGTCGATCAAAGCTCAAATTTGAGTATTTAATTTATGGAGATGTTTAATAGATATAGCGCTGCGCGCAGGCAACAGGCAATAGGCAACAGGGGGAATAAAAAACCGTTTGCGCAAGCATTCCGTAGGAATCATATAAAACTTTTAGCTATTGGACACCTCCTGCAATTTGTAAATATGCCAGCGCACATTGCTATAGTGGCCAAGCAAGAGTGTGAAATCTGGTATTTACCACCATACTCACCAGATTTTAATCAGATAGAACCCTGGTGGTTTGTGTTAAAAAATTGGATTAGACAAAGACTCAAAGAATTTGAGAATTTTAGAGACTGTGTGGATGCAGCTTTTATCGAAAATCCTCAAGTTTTTCCATAGTGGTGAAATATATCAATTATTCCTATAGGATTTAGTTGCTCTAGGAAGCGAGCGCTGAAAAAAATCATAGCGAGCGCCCTTTTTCATGCGCTATATATAGTGTATTTGCGTAAGTCCTGTGTCTGTTAAATCAAAGTCAAACGCGCGAGTATACCAAACTTTAAGGTCGGCGCTAGCTGATAGTTTGTGAAAAATATCTGTCATGTAGCAGGGCTTTGTACTATGTTAAATACAATAGTAGTATGTAAAGACACCAGCGCTCATTGCTATATTTCCCAAGGTTGATGGGGACAGGTAACAAACCTACCCCATCTCTGGTATTGCTCAGAAAAGCTATTTAGTGCGATCGCATCAAAAAAATTTAGGTTTATAAAAACTGATGTTTAGTTTCTAGAAACCGTTACGACCCCAGACTACCATAGAAATAGAGAAGCCGAACACAACTAAAAGTGAAACCCAGCCTAATGACAAAATATCCATAACTACATTTAGAAAAAGGTAAACATTTACTCCAAATCTTATAATATTTGATTTAGTGTATTTTGACTATCAAAAGTATCAAACAGAATAATAATATTAAGTTTATCGTAATTTGTGTATAAATTTAAGTCTGTTAAGCCGTCTTAAAAACAAGATAAGATTAAGTGAAACAAAAAACTGACGGCTGATAGCTGAATGCTAATAACTATATATATGCTCAAATACTCATCAAATTTTACCTTCACAGAAAGAATAGAATCTCTAAAAGCAGGAACTATGGCTGGTATTTCCCTATTTTTAACCTCTGGGGCGATCGCCTTCGGCAACAGCCTATTTATAGCCCATAAGTTTGAGCTATTGGCAGATTTAGAAATTATAGCTCTAGGCTGGAATTTTTTGTTTCAGTGCGCCATTGCTTTTATTAGTGGGTTTCTGTTTGGCGTGACTTATCGTTATATTATCCGTCAGGACAGCAACCCCCATCTAAAATCCGGAGCAGTCGTGGCCTTTGGCAGTGTCAGAGGTTTGGGAGAAATTGATGTGGGATTAAGTTATGGGAAGACATTTCTTGATTTATGGCCTTTAATGGTCTTGGGTATAGAAAGTGTAGTTGCTTTTGCTGTGGCTGGCCTTGTTTTGGATTGGAGTATTAATCAAAAGTGGATTAAATCTTTTCCTTCTCTACCTAATAAAGATGAATAAATATTTAGGGCGTTGGTGAATTACTGCATGATATTAACCTTAATCACTTAGGAGTCAGGAGGACCGAGTCAGGAGAAAGAAATGTGCTTTTCGGTCAATTCAGTAAAGACAATATCTAATCTTGCCATTCAAAGAATTACTCTTAATTTACCTAAATTACTGATTTCATACCTCCAATCACCAATGCCATATTTAGCAATAAAAAAGCGGATGATTTTTGGTAAATAATCACAAAAATTTTATCAAAATAGTTGATATTTTTCTTTGGTATTGGAGAAAAATGAAGCAATCCGATTGCTCTTTCTCTAATCCTAAATAATATGTAATTTCTGGGCAGATATTCACATTTTTTAGACGGATTGCTATGATAATTTTAGAGATTTACTCTAGGTTAAATTAATCAACTATAGTCACGCAACATTTTTTTGATTTCCATATTATGTAACTCTTCTTGACCAATCATGGTGCGAGCATATTCTTCTAAATATATACTTGCGTTTTCTACAACTTGCAAGAAGCTTTTATATAGTTCTAAAGCTTTAGCTTCATGATTAAGGCTTTCCTTTAAAAGGTGTGGTACTGAATGTTTATTTGTTTCTTCAATTGGAGCAACTTTTAATGTGGGGTGACCTTCTAAACCTGTTAATATTTCTCCTGCTTGTTGAGCATGAAGTAAAGATTCATTTGCTTGGGCTTGAAAAAATTGTACAATTGGTATGCGATTAGGTCCTGTTACCATTAGGGAGTAGTGAGTATAGCGCACTACTCCTGCTAGTTCAAATTCCATAATAGAGTTTAATAACTCTACAGCTTTTTCTGTATTAAGTTCTATCATTTTAGTTTCTCAAGTCTTAATTTTTTCAGCTTAATTTTCACTTCTGAATTATATACATTTAATCAACAAAATACATTATTTTAACTTTTATTTAAGGATGAAAGATATTAATTTTCTCTATAGATAATTTCAATACAAAACCTTTTTCTACCCCTACTACTAAGTTACTACTAAGTAAATAAGGAATATATTAGTAGGGGTAAATAGTACAATTAAAAAAAACTTTTTTAAAATTAATTGTCTTCTGGTACTGGGGTAGGTTTTGCCACAGTTATATCATTCTTCACAAAGTCTAATTGTTGAGGACTAATAACTTCTTTGACCGCCAGTTCATTAATATCTTTGTAAGGACGATTTTCTTTAATTTTTTCTGGTAGATCGGGTACATTTAACTTGATTGCTAATTTTTTTAAGTCTGAGTCTGAAGCATCATTTATATCTATTTTACTCATGTTGTCAGTAGCAGTAGATACTGGTGAATTTAAACTATTAGGACTAGCGTTAGGATCTACAGTTGGAGTAGTTGTATTTGCACAGGAACTCATGGCAATTAAGCTAGCAATAATTCCAGATAAGGATAGAAAACGAAAGTGATTCATCATATGAGTTAAGTAAGTTTTTTGGCTCATGCTAAGACAATTAAATATTGTAAGGGGTCTCAAAAATATTGACAATTTTTTACATATTAGTTTTTTTTTATTTTATCTTTATTAAAGTCATAATCCTATCATCTTATTTTTGATAGTAATAGTTATTAACTCAAAGTTTAAAAGCAATTTTAAATCTTTAAAAGATAAATAATGACAGAGGTGGCTAAAAGTGAATAACGAATGGGTGTGCTATTTGATTTCTCTGGCGTTGCTACTATAACCATCTCTCCACCCTGCAATACTTCTAAGACTTATGGGTAAGGGATAGCTTTGAAAGGGGGAATGCCTTCTGCCTTATTCAAAAAAAATTTTAAAACTTAATTATTATTTTGTCCACATATAGCATTACACAAATAGGTTAGGGAAATTATAAACACTCAAACTCAGTCAGGGATTGCTTCTGACTTATGACTTCTAACTTCTGACTTGCGCTACGCGCTATAATGCCCTCCCCAGGGATTGTTAATTTTTATAAAAAAGTGTTTGCTAAATAACAGAGATGTGTATGAAAGAAGGCCAAAAAAGTAAGCAACATAGATTTTGAGAGAAATAGTTACTCATGTCCATAATTCTCTATAAATCAAAATCCCATGGCTAAAATTTTCTTACTTTCAACATCCTATCTGTACAACTGTAAAAGTAATGAAGATGAGAAAACAGCTGTTAATATGGTCAACATTGGCCTTTATCATTCCTAGTGCTTTACTCAGCAGTTGTCAAACCCAAACAACTGAAACTGAGACCGAGCAAACCCAAACAACTGACAATACTCCAGGCACTCTCCAACTTCGTGCCAACGGAGAAGACTTTGTCAGAGAAGGTTTCGTTACTAAAGATGGGTGGAAAGTGACATTTGACCAACTTTACGCGAATTTAGTCGAAGTCACTGCCTACCAAACAGACCCACCCTATAATGCTGAAACGGGAGGAAAACCAGAGGCAAAAGAAAAGGTCATTCTTGCTCAAACTAAAACAGTAGACTTAGCAGAGGGGGATGAAACTGCGGAAGCTATTTTGGTAAGTGAGGTATCTGCACCTCCTGGTCGCTACAATGCCATCTCTTGGAAAATGCCCAAAGCAACGGTTGGCCCTGCTCAGGGTTATTCTCTATTAATTAATGGCACAGCAACTAAAGATGGTCAGACTATACCTTTTACCCTCAAAATTGACCAGGAGCTAGAATTTACCTGCGGAGATTTTGTTGGAGATGAGCGTAAAGGTATTCTCCAAGGTGGAGATACCGCAGAATTGGAGGCAACATTCCATTTTGACCATCTTTTCGGTGATGGTGGTGCCGCCTCAGATGATGAAATTAATACAGGAGCATTAGGTTTTGCACCTCTAGCAGCGATCGCCGAAGGAGGAAAAGTTGAAGCAGATATGGCTACATTGAAAAGCAAACTTTCCCCTGCTGACTATCAAAAGTTAATGGCAATTTTACCCAGTTTGGGTCATGTCGGTGAAGGCCATTGCCATGAGTCATTAGTAAGTCAAAATTAAAAAGTCAAAGATAATTTTTGTCTATTGCCGCTACGCGGAAGTTAAAAGTCAAAAGTCATGCATCGAGTGCGTAATTCTGAGGACACCTCAGAATTTAAGACGCACTCAATACAGTCAAAAGTATTGATTGGTAAGGCTTTTAGGATTTTGTAACTGGTTAGTTATTTCTGCCATCCTGCACTAGTAATTTATTGGACTTTTAGCCTTGTAAGAAATCTCTTGAAGAAGGAGACAGGAGACAGGAGACAGGAGACAGTCGGAAAATTACATGGGGATTCTCACCCCAAGTAATTTTGAACACCGTGTAGACGGTGGGGTATTAAACCCACAAAGAAATCTAATAAATTAAATTGGGTAATTTAGTAATTCGGGATTTTCTATAAAATAAATCCTATTTCATTGTAAATAATGGCAAGATTACTAAGGTAAAAATTATACATAGGTAAAATATGAAATGGCAATTTGCTATTCCTTTAATATTTTTATCTTCAGTAAGTTTACAGGGAAAAGCCATCGCTCATGGAGTGAAAATTCAACACCAAATTACTCAGGCAATTAAGATTAATGCTACTTACGATACTGGCACTCCTTTACCTAATGCTTCTGTCACAGTTTATGCTCCTATCGAACCAAATAAAGTTTGGTTAAAAGGCACAACTGATGAGCAAGGAAATTTTATTTTTCACCCTGATTCTTCTCTGTCTGGAACTTGGGAAATTAAGGTGCGTCAAGCTGGTCATGGTGGGCTGGTCAGTATTCCTTTTCAAGTAGATGAATCTAACAATTATCATAATCATAATGTCAACAACAATCACAAGTATTTAGCCAATATTTCTAATGATTATAATCCGCTGCAAAAAGGATTAATGATCGGTTGTACTATGTGGGGTTTTGTGGGAACTACTTTATTTTTCTGGCGATTTAAAACTCAATATCGACCACAAGAAGAACATTAGAATAATGCAGTAATCTTCTGTCAATATTTGATAAACATTCAGCTATTAGCTGTCAGCTATCAGCTCTCATAAGGGGTTTAAATGAATATAGACTTTAAAGCCTACTTTGGTAGTAAGTATAAATTCTGCCTCAATTAATAAAGCTTTGATCTAAAACTAAAAGCAATAGCTGTTTGTGTAGCATCCTGCAGGGAAGCGCTGAAGTGCTGACGGCTGTTTGCGCAGCATTCCGCAGGAAATGCTTATAATATATGACCTTTGTCAGGATAATTTTAAATCTTCAATAATGCACATTTCAGAAGGTATTTTGCCTGCTCAACTATGTATTAGTGGCTATGGGATTACTTCTTTAATTACCTGGTATTCTCTACGCCAAATTAATCGTTTACCAAATCCTCAAGCTAGTATTCCTAAAGCTTCTTTATTAACAGCAGCTTTTTTTGTGGCTTCTAGTATTCATATTCCTATTCCACCAGCTAGCGTTCATTTAGTATTAAATGGTTTGTTAGGAACTGTTTTGGGTTATTATGCTTTTCCAGCTATCCTGGTTGGTCTATTTTTTCAAGCAATAATGTTTGGACATGGTGGTTTAACTACTTTAGGAATTAATGCTTTAATTATGGGAATACCTGCGCTTTTGGCTTATCAAATATTTCAGCTACGTCATATTTTAGGAAATGGAATTAAGGAAAATTTATCTATGAGTATTTTTGGATTTATTGCTGGAGCTAGTGCTATTGGAGTTTCTAGTTTAATATTTTTTACGATAATTATTACAAATATACCTTCTGGGTTTGATACTGTCTTAGAGCAGAGAGTAATTTATGGATTAATGATTTCTCATATTCCTTTGATGGGAATAGAAGGTATTTTGACTGCAATGATTATTAGTTTTTTGCGTCGAGTTATGCCAGAGCTTTTACCTTCTTAGGACTGTTGTTCAGAAATCTATAAAAAGTCAGAGGATACTGGTTTTTAAATTTGAAAATTATGGGTTGAAACTCTTACTAGAGAAGATGATTATGGAAAATAGGTAAGGGAGAAAATTTCATAGGTTATAGCAGAAGGAAGAAGACATAAGTAATAAGGAAAAATCTGGCGTTGTCTGAGTTTTAAGTTTTTGATATGTCCTCACCTTTCCTTCGACTACTATATCCTTCAAATCAATCTTGAATAACTATTAGTTAGTCATTTCAGTTATCAGTTATCAGTACCGACCGCTGTTTGCACAGCATTCGGTAGGAAAGCAAGAAGCTTGAAATCTGAAATATTCTCTTTCTCTTGGTCGATTTGATATGGCGAGGAGACCCCTTCTTACAGACCCGCTCCCCTGTTAGCGTTTGCGGTAGCATTCCGGAACGGAAAGCTTTGCGGTAGCAAACGCCACCCCACCCTACGGGAAGTTCCGAAGATCGACCGCTGTCTTGGTTGATTGGATATGGCGAGGGGACCTCGCCATCCCTCAACCGCTTTTTATCCCCTTAAAAGGGGAGACTTGAGGTCAGGACTTTTCGGTGATAGTTAGTCAAATTTTTAACTACAACTTTCTTTTGTTATTTGTTCCTTTGTTTTCAAAGTTAGGTGTTAGATTGAGCAGTAAACTTTTCTCGTCTACAGCTAATAGTAGTTACCATAAGGTATTAGGTAATACCAAGCGTGGAAAAAGCAATGCTACAAAAAAAACTGAAAATTATGCCTAAAAAAAACTTCTCCAATCCTATAATTTACCTATTTCGATTTTTTTCTCATTTGTTTATGCGTGAAAAAAGAATACTTAACTTAGGTGACACTTCAATTATTAAGTAATTAACGCAGACTGAATAACTTTTTTGATAATTAGCACGCCAGTTATTGTTAATTATTCTTATGTTTACTACTCCCCCTATTCCACTCCTGGGAGGGGGAGGGGCTAGGGGTGGGTCGCCTACTGCCCCGCTCAAAAAGGAGAGGAGACAATAATTATTAATTGTGGAAAATCTACTACCTAATACCTACTATAGTAATGAAATTTGCTCTAGATGAATATGCCAATTTAAACTCTCCAATACATCGGTGGGATGTGAGATATAAACTTATTGGTTTAATGGCATTAATGTTTGCTTTTGCTACTGTTAAGAATTGGTATTTAATTCCATTAATGCTCTTAGTAACCATTCTGCTTTATGGAGTTTCAAACCTACCTTTATCATTTTTAATTAGTCGATTACGTTATCCAGGGTTTTTTTTGTTAGGAGTAATCGTATTATTACCTTTTTTATCTGGTCAAACAATTATTTGGCAATACGGATTTTTGACAATTCGTCAGGAAGGATGTCTGGCAGTTATATTAATTGTTAGTCGTTTTTTTGCCATTATGACTACTTGTTTAATTTTATTCGGTACAAGTTCGTTTTTAACAACAATAAAAGGGATGAGGCAGTTAGGAATTTCTCCCATTATTACCGATATACTGTTGTTATCTTATCGTTATATTTTTGAAATATCTAATCAACTTAGTATGATGCTTAAAGCTACTAGATTAAGAGGTTTTCAAAGAAACAAATTTAGTTGGAGAAATTTATCAGTTTATGCTGCTCTTACAGGCAGTCTTTTAGTGCGAAGTTATCAACAAGCAGAACGAGTTTATCAGGCAATGTTGTTGCGCGGTTATGGCAATGTGTTACACAATGAAAATAATAGAATATATTCCAGTTATACAAACAATCTTAAATATAGCTCTGACTCAATATATCTATTCCTATCTCTGATAATTGCTGCTAGTTTTGCCATGGCAGAAATATTTTTTTTTACTGTTAATAATTAGTCATTGATCAAATGCAAGACGATTACCCAAAAGCTGGAGTCTATGTTAAAGATTTATTGTTTGAATATCCACAAAATGAACCGATTTTACGGAGTCTTTCATTGACAATTAAGCCTGGAGAAAGAGTCGCTTTGTTAGGACCTACAGGTACAGGAAAAAGCACTTTGATGGAAATTTTAGTAGGCTTAAAAAAACCTGTATCTGGTGAAATTTGGATTCAAGGAATTCTTCTAGAAGAAAAAACTTTATCTCAAGTACGTCGTCAAATAGGTTTTTGTTTCCAAAATCCTGATGACCAACTATTTATGCCTACGATTTTAGAGGATATAACTTTTGGTCCGCTTAACTATGGTTTATCTCCAGAAACTGCTACAGAAATTGCTCATAATTTGTTAGTAAAATTTGGTTTAGAAAAGTATGCAGATCGATCTGTATATGAACTTTCAGGAGGTCAAAAAAAATTGGCTGCTTTAGCCGCTGTTTTAGCATTAAAACCAGAAATTTTAATATTAGATGAACCCACTAATGGTCTAGACCCTTTATGGCGAAAAAATTTAGCTAAAATCATCTTACAATTACCAGTTAAAATTATATTAATTGCTTCCCATGATTTAAACTGGGTTGCTAAAGTAACTCAACGTGCTTTAATTTTGCAATCTGGTCAAATTCAAGTAGATACTTCTACTCAAAATATTATTCAAGATAGTTCAACTCTTGAATACTACGGTTTACCCATTGATTATTAAGAAGGTCTTAGGTAGTAGGTGGTAGGTCTTAGGGAAAAGCATTGGCAGTCCTACAACTCACATTCCGCACTTCAATTTGTAACATTAAAAGTAGTAGAAAAATCCGTAACTTGGTAGGTATTTATACTATATAGCTCCTACATTTGACCTTTCTCAGCAGTCAGATTTTCAGGAAAATACTAAGTATAAATACTCAATTACTTACTCCTATTGACCACTATATATAATTGTCTCCTGTCTCCTATTCTTCATATTATATGATGTCCGGATAATTAGTGATCAGAAAACTCTCTCCTTCTTCTCCTGTTCTTCTTCTTCCTTCTTCTTTCTTCCCTCCTGACTCCTGAGGACTGACTCCTGAGGACTCCGTAGTTATTTATTTATCACTGTTCAACCGGACATGATATTATTCCAGGTCTCCCCATCTCCCCACCTCCCCATCTCCCCATCTCCTTCCTGACTTTTAACGATGAAATTTGTGCATTGTTTCCTGATAAAGAAGTAAGGCAAAATCTTTAATAATTTCCTCATTTTTAAAATGATGTCCGTACTTTTTCTTTGCTGTTTCTATGCAAATTTTCATAATCTCGGATGATTCCTCAATATAGTTAACTATCACCTGTTTTTGCTCTTGTTTTGGATGATGATGTCTGAAGTCTGGGTGTATATGATGTCTGAAATCTGAGTTTAAGGGAAATGTAGTTTCTGCAGTTATTTTAATATCTTTTCCTACTGGATGAACTATTTTTTTACCCCTTCTTTTTTGAACTTCTTCAGCAAAACCAGATGAAATTATACCTGCTGGTAGAGCGAAAATTCCTATACCTAAAAATGCCATAGCGGCACTTAATAATTTGCCTACATGAGTCGTAGGATAAACATCTCCATAACCCACAGTTGTTAAAGTTACCACTCCCCACCACATAGTCTCTAAAATGCTAGAAAATTTTTCTGGTTGTGCTTCATTTTCTGCAAAAAACATGAGACTTGAAGCAAAGACTAATACAAAAATGACCACTAGCAATGTAGCTATTAATTCCTCTTTTTTTAGAACTATAACTTTCAGAATGGTACGCAGTGACTCAGAATATCTACTGATTTTAAATAAGCGAAATAAACGCAGTAATAATGTAAATTTTATAAATCCTAAACCGGGAAATAATACTTGTAAATAAAACGGCAAAATAGCGATAAAGTCTATTATGGATAAGGGGGTAATTATATACTTTAGTCTACCACCAATGGGATGACGATATTTAGGATTAATTGTACATACCCATATTCTGATAATATATTCTAAAGTAAACAATACAGTTATCATTATTTCGACTAATTCCAAATCTTTAGAATAAATATCTGAAAATCTGGGAGAAGTTTCTAAAATAAACGCACTGACACTAATGCTTGTTAAAATAGTAATCAGCAAATCATCTAGCAAACTTAAAATATTTTTCTGGTCTGAATATTCAAAAATATAGTAAATTTGTTCTTTCAAAGATTTACGTCTTTTCTCTATCTTCATCATTTTTTTACTAACAAAGTTAATGTTTACATTGATTTTTTTTCTGAATTTTTAAGAAGGGAATATGGAATAACGGTGCGACCTAGCGTCGGCGAAGTGCGTTAGCTCCTTTATCAGAGACTAGAAGTACCTGGTAGTGCATCAAGAGAGGAATCAGGGAAACGGAAGTCAGAAGTCAGAAGTTAGAAGTTAGAAGTCAGAAGTTAGATTTGAGATGACTAAAAACTTTGACAATACAATAGTTTCAGGCAATTATTTAACATTTAAAGTTTGAAACTATTTGTGAAATTCTTAAAGTTAATTGGTATAACCATAGTGGTTTAGGAATTTTTTTTGAGTAAGCATTTTTTTGGCGCTGCGCTTTTAGAAAAAGAGGATTTATAATAGTTTAATTTTATTCTAGCAATAAAGATTTCCATATTTTTATCTTTTTCTTTTTGGTTTAATACTCTGCCATCTATACGGTTTTTAAAATTGCTTGTGATTTGAGTCCTCATCCACTTTTTCCTTCTTCAAAGCAAAATGTATTTACTAATAATTTCAAATATTTGATTCAAAATTGTGACTTTTAATACTTATTAATTGATGGCAATAAGTTAAAATTTAAAATTGTATTTTGCCCTTATTCTCAGTAGAAAGCGAAGTGCTAAAAGTTAAGCATTCAGCCGTCAGCTATCAGCTATTAATGTTGGGAAAGGTAAAAGCAATTGAGAAATTGAGAAAGAATAAAAAGTTACTGCCAAAGTCTCCTTCCCCAACCTTACAAGTAATTATTCATTATTAATTGCTGTTTGTGTAACCTTCCAAAGAAATAGCTTACTACTAATGGCTGAATGCTTACGCTACAAGTTAAGTTATCTCTATGTTTTTCCACAGAGAAAAAATTAGACTGATAGCTGAGGTGCAAATTTCTATAGTCAGACATTACAACATTTCCTGCCATGGCAGTAGGTTGATATAAATTCACCTAAAATACTAATTTTTCTTGATTTACAAAAAAACAATATTTATCAAGTTAGTCATTTTTCAGTTCACCAAAATTATTTAGTATTTCCATGAAATTTAGCAAAAAAATTTTGATGTTAAGCGACTAACTTAATTTTTATAACTAAGTTAAGTAGTAGTGCCAAAAAATTTGTATATAATTTCCTCTCTAAACGTTACATACAGAGAAGTTCATACACAATTAATTTTGCTGAAATACCTATACTAAACTTTTTCAGGACTTACCTATAACCATCACTTATGGTAGGAGCTAACGGCCGTTATACCAATTTAAAAAAAGAATCCTATACTTAAGTGACACTTCAATTATTAAGTGATTAACAATAACTGGCTAATAATTTTCTTGATAATTAGCACGCCAGTTATTGTTAATTATTCTTATGTTTAATTCTCCCCCACTCCCCCACTCCCCCACTCCCCTACTCCCCCGCTTCAGAAAATGTAGCAAATATTTATCAAATTGGTATTAACCCACTACAAATGATGTATAACTTCGTCTTTTGTGTACGTCCTGTTTTCTTTTTGTAGCCTAAAAAATATAGATAAAATACTTCTTTTCTGTAAAAAAACTATTTTTTTATTTATTTAACCGAAAATAAATCTTTTCTTAACCTCCTGGAAATATTTATTTAATGTTCACCCAATAAGATGTCATGGGAATTAGTAAAAATTTCCAATTTATTTATAGAGCAAAGTTGAAAGAGTCAAATAGACATTTCAGCTTGTTCAGACATTTTGATTTAGATTGATTCCTAAAAATCAACTACGAGGCATATTTCTTGACTTTATTTTCATGCCTTAGATAAAATCTTTCTATTTTTTATCAAATTTCCAAATAGAAAATCAATCTAAAACATCAATGTAAATTTTCAGGTGAGAGGAGTATCAAATGGCAGAATTAAAAGGCTTTGCTGTATTACCAGCAGACACATTTGCAGCAGGTCCCCCATCAGGGAACTTCATTAATACAGATAATCGAGAAACACCATTCGATAGTCAACCAGTACAAGGATTTAGTGGCGTTCAATTTGCTCCTGGTAGCGAAGATGGCAGTACTTATTGGTTTCTCTCTGATAACGGTTTCGGTTCTCAAGGAAATAGTGCAGATTATTTGCTCAGACTATATCAAGTTGACCCCGACTTTGCTGGAGCAGAAGATGGTGATACTAGCGTTGATATTCAAGGATTTATTCAACTAGCAGACCCTAATAATCTCATACCCTTTGATATTGTCAATGAAGATACAAGCGATCGCCTCTTAACTGGAGCAGACTTTGATATTGAATCTTTTGTTATAGATAATGATGGAGATATTTGGATCGGAGACGAATTTGGGCCTTACATTTTACACTTCGATAGTACGGGAACTTTACTAGAAGCTCCTATTGCCACACCAAACCCGATCGAACTCAACACTCTTAACGGCCAAGATCCTCTAGTTATTGCCCACAGAGGTGCAAGTGGAGACTTACCCGAACATACTTTAGCAGCTTATGAAGCGGCGATCGCTGCAGGTGCAGACTTCATCGAACCCGACCTCGTAACTACTTCTGACGGTGTACTTATCGCTCGTCACGAACCACTGCTAGATGATACCACTAACGTTTCTGAAGTATTCGGTCCAGAACGCCAAAGCACCAAAATTCTTGACGGTGAAGAAACAACTGGTTATTTTGCTGAAGACTTTACTCTTGAAGAAATCAAACAACTACGCGCCGTTCAATCTCGTGACTACCGCGACCTTAACTTTGATGGGTTATTTGAGATTCCGACATTAGAAGAAGTCATCGAACTCGTTCAAAGAGTAGAAGCAGAAACAGGTGTTCAAGTTGGTATCTATCCAGAAACCAAACACCCTACATTCTTTGACGAACAGAATTTATCTTTAGAAGAACCCTTAATTCAAACCCTGCAAGATACAGATTTTACCGACCCTGATCGTATTTTCATCCAGTCCTTTGAATTTGCTAACTTAATTGACTTACAAGGACAATTAGATGATGCAGAACTCGGAGATATTCCTTTAGTTCAACTATATGGAAATACTACCGAAGGAGCTAATCCTGAAGCTGGGTTCTCCTTCCCCTTCGATATCCGTTTTAATGTCGCTGAAGGTAATGACTTAGTAGATATTTACGGTCAAGAATTCCTAGATGCAGTAGAAGTTCCTCTCTCTGAAAATACAGTTTATAGCGACCTCGATAGTGTAGAATTTCTAGAAGTTATTGGCAACCTTTATGCAGAAGGTGCAGGACCTTGGAAGAATAACATTCTGTTGCGGGAATCTCTGGATACTCCAGTCGATGCAAACGGAGACGGAGAAGCAGAAATCAGGTCTCAGTTAACAGGAGAAATTACTTCCTTTATTGAGGACGCACACGATGCAGGTTTACAGGTTCACCCCTATACTTTGCGGGATGAAGAACGTTTCCTGACTCTTAACCCCGATGTTGAGGAATTTAATACCCCGCAAATAATTCTCAACGCCCTAGTAGGTATAGAGCGCCCCGGTGGAAATGCCGCTCTTTATAGCCGTATCGATTCCACTCAAACTGATGAAGAAAATAATACGGAAGCATTCTTTGACTTTACATTAGATCTAGCAGAGTTAACCTTCGATCCGAATACAGGAATAGTTTCTTCGCCAGCCATTCCCTTGTTTGTTGCTCCCGAATTCGCCGAAGAAATAGGCAACCCTGACTTAGCAGGTGTAGAAGCAGGTTTTGGCGTGAACAATATTTTGTTAGAATTCAATGAAGAAACTGAGGAGTTCGTCACAGTTGGTGGTCCCGACTCCGGCAGCATCTCCAGTGTGTTTATATCGGAAGACTTTTTGGATACTAACGATCTGGAAATTGTTCAGGAAAGTGGTACTGTCGATCCAATTGTCAATGGAGTTGACACTGATGGATTCCTTGGTTTTGGTTTTGCCTTATCAGAAAATGCTGCTGCTACTTTTGTCGTCGATCCAGACTCAGGTCTACTTCTTCCCACCGGTGGACCATTTGTCGCTGATGGTTCTTTTTCCTTCTTGTCTTTAGGAACAGGAACACCTCAAACTGCCGAGGAAGAATTTGAACAACTTATAGACATTGGTGCAGATGGTTTCTTTACGGACTTCGCACGCACTGGCGATCCGGTTCGAGATGCTCTAGTTAGTGATGAAGTTCGCTCCCCTCAAAATCCTAATCTCAATGATTTTAATACCCTCGACGGTAGCGCACCAATAGTTATCGGACACCGGGGTGCAAGTGGTGACTTCCCAGAGCATACCTTAGAAGCTTATCGTTTAGCGATCGTTCAAGGTGCGGACTTTGTTGAACCAGACCTCGTAATTACTTCCGATGGTGTCCTCATTGCTCGTCACGAACCACTGCTAGACGATACCACCAACGTTGCTGAAGTATTCGGTCCAGAACGCCAAAGCACGAAAATTCTTGACGGTGAAGAAAAAACTGGTTACTTTGCTGAAGATTTCACCCTAGCAGAAATCAAACAACTGCGTGCCGTTCAATCTCGTGACTTCCGCGACCAATCTTTCAACGGTGAGTTTGAAATTCCCACCTTCCAAGAAGTTATCGAGTTGGTACAAGAAATGGAAGGTTTTGGGTTTGAAGTTGGTATCTATCCAGAAACCAAACACCCGACATTCTTCGATGAACAGGGTTTATCCTTAGAAGAACCTCTAATTCAAACTCTGCAAGATACAGGTTTCACCAACCCCAACCGTATTTTCATTCAGTCCTTTGAAGTTAAAAACCTACTTGAACTGCGCAACGAAATATTACCTGCTCAAGGTCTCGAAAACCTAAAGCTAGTGCAGTTGTTCGGTGACATTGAAGATGCCTTCATCAACGAAGGTGGCGGAGGGTTCTCAGTACCTTTCGACTTCGTTGCTAATGCCGAGGAGTTTGAACCCACTGGTCTTGATGCTATCGCAGATCAGGTCAACTATGCCACTTTCACCGGTAGTGCTTTTAGCGTAACCCTTTTAGCTGAGAAAAATCCCGGACCTGGAGCTCCCCAAGAGATACTCGATCAGTTTGGCAACCTCCAAGATACTAACCAATTTATTCTACAGGATGCCACCAATCCCGATAACACTGTCGTTCTATTTGCTGGTCCAGACAGCGCACCTAAGTCCATCGAAGTTACTATTAGCGAGGCAGGTGTAGTTGCTATTAATGGTGATGAAGTTGCCAATAACTTTAGTCAGCAAGTTCACTTTGGCCTAATAAACAGCTTGCCCATTGGCGATCCTACCGGATTAGGAGCCGAAAGTTACACCTTTTCAACTAACAATGCTCTGAATCCAGAGAGCAATCCTCAGTTTGCTATTTATTCCGAAGTTGAAAACGAATTCATCATTGCTGCCGAAGAGTTGCCCTTTGCTAATTCCAATCAAGACTTTGACGACATGATAGTTAAAGTTACTGGGATTGAACCTATAGGAGCAACTCAGGCTGATATTTCCTTTAATCCTGAAAGGCTACAACCTCTCCTAGAAACTGCTAATACTCGTGCTATCTACGGCAACCTAGCTGACCTAATTGACTTCTCTAGTGTTCCCACCTACGCCGACCTAGCAAACGCGGAAGTCATTGAACTTATTGGCACTTACGCTGAAGGTTTAGGACCTTGGAAAAACAGTTTCTTGCTCCGGGATGATATAGATACACCCGTTGATGGTGACGGTGACGGTAATGCGGAAATTACCACTCAATTAACTGGGGAGGTATTACCACTAATAGATTGGGCACATGATGCAGGTTTGCAGGTTCACCCCTACACTTTGCGTGATGAAGAGCGTTTCCTTACTCTCAACCCTGATGGTACACCTCAAACTCCTGGAGAAGAATTTGAACAACTCATCGAAATTGGTGCAGATGGTTTCTTTACTGACTTCCCTGCTACTGGCAGCATAGTTGTAGAGCAATTTATTGATGAACCAAATATACGGACTTCCCGTGGTTATGAAGGTATGGCATTCAGTCCCGATCGCGAAACTTTCTATCCTTTATTAGAGGGTGCAGTTGTTGGCGATCCAGATAATGCCCTCCGGATATATGAATTCGATCCTGAGTCTAGCTCTTTCACCGATCTAATTGGTTTCTATCCTACCGATGTACCAGGTCATGCCATTGGTGATTTTACTCCCATCAATAACGACGAATTTTTAGTCATTGAAAGGGATGGTCGTCAAGGAGATGCAGCTGAATTCAAGAAAATCTTTAAGATTGACATTTCTGTAGTTGATGATGAAGGTTTTGTTGAGAAAGAGGAAGTTGTAGACTTACTAAATATTGACGACCCCAACGACCTCAACGGAGATGGCGACACTACTTTTGACTTCCCCTTTGTTACCATTGAGGATGTGTTAGTTCTTGATCAAGACACTATTCTGGTTGCCAACGACAACAACTATCCTTTCTCCATTGGTCGGGGACCGGATATTGATAATAACGAGATTATTCAGATAGACCTAGACGAACCTCTAGACTTAGCACCAGGAATAGGAGTTGCTATTCCTACAGTCAGTATTGACGTTGAACCTGAGACTGTTAATGAAAATGAAGAGCAATACTCTTTAACTTTCGACTTAAATGTACCTGCTCCAGAAGGAGGTTTACGGGTAGTTTGGTCAGAAACAAATTCAGATAATGCTCCCGGCGATATAAGTTTCCCTCCTGAGTTAACTAATGCTTCTAACCTCGAATCTCTCGACCCAGTTGGTGATGAAGTCCGACTTTCAGCAATTACGATCGATGAAGGGGCGACTACAGCAACCGTTACCTGGACGACTATTTTTGATGAAGAAGATGAAGAAGATGAAACCACAACCATTGAGTTGCAACCAGAAGATGGTTATTTTGTTGATTCAGAAAATCAAGTAGCTGAAGTCGTTATTGATGACGACGTGCGAATTGAAGGTACTGCTGAAGCAGAGCGTCTCGATGGTGGTACTGGTGACGATACTATTGTGGGATTGAATGGCGCGGATACCTTAGTAGGTGGTGTTGGTGATGACGAAATTATTGGTGGTCGTGGCAGTGACTCCCTGTATGGTCAGGATGGTAACGATGTACTTCAAGGTCGTCAAGACAACGATCACCTATTTGGTGGTGATGGTAATGATGTGTTGAATGGTGGTCAAGGTCGCGATCGAATCAATGGTGGTGCTGGCGACGATACTTTAACTGGTGGTGCAAGTATTGACCTCTTTATCTTCAATAGTAATCAAGAATTTGACTCCGATGATTTTGGTGTTGATACCATCAATAATTTCCAACCAGACCTCAGACCAGATGAAGATGGAAACCAAGGCGATCGAATTCTTCTAGATCGCTCAACCTTTACTGAGCTTGATAGTGCTGCGGGAATTGGTTTCAGTGTTGATAGTGATTTTGAAATTGTTAACAATAATGCTGCTGTCAGTAGCTCTGATGCTTTCATTGTTTACAGTGAAGCATCTGGCGGTCTGTTCTACAATACAAGTGATGATTCTACTCAGTTTGCTATCCTTGATGGTGCGCCCACTATTACTGAGGATAATTTCCAAATTAGGTAAGAAGGTAACATCTTTCAAGTAGTAGAGACAAATCTTTACCTTTATTAGGGAGGTTCCATGGAACTTCCCTATATTTATTTTTGAGACAGGTGAGTTTCTTTTTCTAATAACTGAAATACTCTAGCGATCGCCTCTTGAAATGTATTATATCTGCCAGTCTTCAATAATCTTTCTAAAAATTTTTCGGTAGTCCTGCATGGGTTTTGGTGAAGATATATATTTTTTAATTTCTCCCATACTCCCCTCCACGGTCGGGGTTAGGGGTGGGTCCCCATCTCCCCAAATTCCCCTCCACGGTCGGGTTTAGGGGTGGGTCCCCATCTCCCCACACTCTCTCTACCATTACTATGCACCACCACCAATTTTTCTTGTTCGGGGGTTAAGGTAATTTGTCTCATAACTCAGTTTTCTCCTGGACGAGCAATAACAATTTTCAACATATATCTATTCCCTCACGAGGTGACAAGCTAGTTGAAAGCTATATAGAGAAAGGAATTTGCCTTCGGGAGCTGAAAAATATTTCAACAAAAAGAAAACGCTTATTGAGAATGGAAGGGGTGTAGTGCGTTCGCTGCGCG
>NZ_JAAHGU010000139.1:0-18670 GCF_010692685.1 Okeania sp. SIO2F5
ATTTTTATACTACTCTTTATTGCTATATTTGAACATCAATTGATACTTGTTTAATTTGCTGTTGGCAATTCCCCTCCCGTTAAATCCCAGATTATAACGGGAGACCCCGAGACCGTATCAAGTTGGAAAAAGGTATTTCTACTTGAATTCTTCTAACTGGTCTAGTCGCAACCAGATATTTGGAGTCGGTACTTTGCCGAATTTGACAAAAGCGTAATCTCCTTTTGTATCAACAACTTCTCCCTTACTATCAAATATATAGGGAGGAAACCTTGTGTCACTAGCTTTGGCCTCTAAGCTATTTTCAAGTTTTTCTCGCACAACACGAACTACGCTACCTTTTTTAATGTTTGCCATATATTATTTCCATCTTTTGCATTTTCTGTTGAAATTCTAATACGGAATGAGATTGAATGACTCGACTTTGAGCCTAACACTGTAGAATACAAGCTTCTAAATTTATAGGGGACTGCCAAAATTTGGTTTTATCGCAAGAAGATTAAGTAGGAGCAGACAAATCTAAGCTTCTATTAGAGTTGTTGGCATTGAGGACAAAAATGAGTAGACCGACCCGCCAGTTTAATTTTCTCTAAAGAAGTATCACAAATTCTACATGGTTGACCAGCACGATTATAAACCCAAGCCACACCACCATAATTGCCATTAACTCCCTTAACATTTAGGAAGTTGCTGAATGTTGTACCACCTGCATCTATAGAGTTTTGTAATACTTTGAGTATAGCTAGATGAAGTTGTTCTATTTGAGTTTCTGTCAAATCTTTGCACAGAGTTGTTGGTCTAATACCACTGAGAAATAGCGCTTCATCAGCATAAATATTACCTAACCCAGCAATTGTTGTTTGGTCTAAAAGGGCTGTTTTAATTGCTCTATTTCTGTTGTTAAGTTTGTTGATAAAGTATTCTAGGCCAAATTCAGGAGAAAATGGTTCAGGACCTAGTTTTTTCAGACCAGTAATAATATGGGATACTTCTGTTGCGGCTGGTACTCTCCACATCTGGCCAAAAGTGCGTTGGTCTACAAATCTTAATTCATCAGTAGGATGACCTTCATTTCCTGAAGAGCGATCGCCAAAAAATATTCTCACTCGCGTGTGTTTATGTAGACTTTCTTCTGGTTTAACCCATAATAGTTGGCCTGTCATTCGTAAATGCACTCCTAACCAACCATCTTGGTTTTCTTTGAGCTGCGTAAGTTTTAGAATTTTTGTGTCCCACTTGTAGAGTTGGGCAAGTAAATATTTACCTCGTCTATGCCACCCCGCGATCGCTTTTCCCTGCAAATCGCCCAAAAAATCACCTACAGAAATTGGGTGGGCAACTGTGCGTTCTAACAACACTTCCCCACCCACTATTTTTTTATTGAGAGTCAGTTGATTGAGACCTCGTTTTACTATTTCTACTTCTGGCAGTTCTGGCACAGTGCTAACTATTTCTCACAGTATTAATTATTATATAGACACTGTAGAAATTTTTTCTAGTTAAGCATTAATCTGAGACATTTTTGGCCTATTTTTGTTTATTTAATTAGAATTGCTCAACTGAGGTTTTGCTATAGCTCTGGGTTCAAAGAATAGTTTGAGGCTAACTCTTTTTACCTTTAGGAGCTTCTACCTCTACTACTTCTTCGGTACCAAAGTTATTAGTGTTAACGCCAGCTGCACTACCACTAAAACCCGCATAATTTACTTTGTCAAAGCGAACAATAACAGGGTACTTGATGCCACTTTTGTCAACGGAAGCAACTGTACCAATCTCGTTATACCAGTAGGATTCTTTGCGTAAAATCCGAACTTTAGAACCACGTTGAACCATGAATTTTTTTTCCCTTAAAGTTTAAGAATGGTAAAACCGTCCTCTCATCCTATATCTTTTCAGTCTAAGATTTTTTTAAGTTTTGTTGCAACTAATTGAGCCAGGATACTTGAACAAAATGAGCTGGACGACCCCATACATCTTGAGTTACAGAAATATTTATCACTCTTAAATTGAAAGGAATACCAGTTGTTAAATATTTTTGGGCTAAATTACCTAGCTCTGGTGCTATTTGGATCGCTGCCGTAGCTGCAATGCCAAAACCTAAGAGTTGCTCAATTGGTTTCCTGGGCATCAGTGTATTTATACCTAGAGCCAATCCTAGAGTGAGAGTCATTGCTACTGATAAGTTTGTGCCACATCTAGGATGTACTGCCAAGTCCCATTCTCCAGAAGTAATTCGCTGCAATGCTACTTCTACTGCCTGCTCTAATTGAGATGGATTTACTGAACCATAAAGGTAAAATCCTTGTGGTGTAGACATTCCTCCAATTGATTCATCAGAGGATGTTGAATTTCCTGAGTTTGCTAATTCACTGAGTACCCAAACTGTAGCGTGTTCTAGCCCATGAACTTGTCTAATTGTCAATATTTCTTTTAAGCCAGGAATAAATTCTAGTTGTTGGAGAAAATCACTATCTTGTGTAGGGTGGGGGGCAAAATTAAAGGAAAATTGCTGGTTTCTAAAGGAAGTAGAGGTGCTTGCTTTCATGTTTTTTTAAATTGTTTGCTCTTAGCAATTAAATATTTCTATATTTTATACCTATACTCTTTTCTTCTTTTTAAGATGTATATACAAATCTTAATTTAAGCTGTGAGTTATTGTAGAGATTGAGAGAATAAAAAATAGTTAAATTTTTCAGAAAAATTTAGTGAATTATTTGAATGTCTAAAATTATTTTCTCATTCAACTTATAATCATTTTATCTGCTCTAATTCATAGTGCTAAATAAGTCTTACAAATTCAAGTTTTGTGCTTTCTAAATAGGGCTTGCTAATTAAATATAAAAGCATTTACAGGTAAAGGTTTTAGCTTTTTTACAGCGGAAAGAAGTACAACTTTTTAAGCTTGAGCGACCAAAAAGTTAAGATAAAGGGCAGAATAATTGCAGAAAAATCAAGGGTTGAAGAAGGAGACAGGAGACAGGAGACAGGAGACAGGAGGAAAATTACATGGGGATAGTCAACGAAGGGCCGCTCCGCGTCTACGCTCCCCCAAGTAATGCGTGAACACCCCCGTTGACGGTGGGGTATTAAACCCACAAAGAAAATGATAAAATATCCGACTACCTCCTCTAAATCTCCCATTCCTCCTGACTCCATTTCTCCTGACTTCCCCTCCTGGGAGGGGTTAGGGGTGGGTTGACTCCTACCTCATACCAAAAGACTTCCATAAGCAAACCCTATTTATAAATATAGCAGTCGAAACAAAGGGCGCGGACATTTACAGCATATTTCTGGCAAATGAGGTACAGGGTAAATGATGAAAATATTGTAGTGCGGGCATCTTGCCCGCGATGGATGTACCTCATAACAACGGGAAGCGCTGTATAAAGGCTCAAATGAGCGTCAGGGATTACTTTTAACTTCTGACTGTCAGATGTGCGTCTTACATTCTGAGGAAACCTTGCCAATTAGCACTTGATGCATGACTTTTGCCTAGCACGGAGCGCTATAAGTCCGCAAAAAGTGGGGATAATAAAGATATTTTGTGTCGAAGCGAAAGTAGATATTTTTTCATAACACTATGAAACAGCTCTGATATTACATAGTTCTGGCGTTGCTGAAGCACCTGTATGATATGAATTCTAATTACTTAAGAGTCAACCCACCCCTAACCCCTCCCAGGAGGGGAAGTCAAGAGTCAGGAGTCAGGAGGGAAGAAAGAAGAAGAAACCCCGAGTAGAAGGAGGAGGTTTTTTGCTCGCCCTCTTATCCGGACAAGATATCATACCTCAAATCAGCAACGCTATAGTTCTTAGAAGAACTTAGCCTTTTCGGCTATAGTTAACTGAACACCAAAAAGGCTTTGTTATTTCTTCATCTCCGTCCTATTGTGAATGAAAAATTCATCATTCACATATCACATATATAATAGTAGTATTTACTACTCTATTTATTCTTGTCTTTGACCATTACGGAATACTCCTGGAAATCTTTTTCCTTCAGCATCTATAATAATCCCTACACCATGAGGTATTCCTCCTCTTAATTCTCCTTGATAACGAATTCCATTAGGATATGTACAACTTCCTCTCCCATCTAGTTCTGAATTATAAAAATCTCCTTGACATCGTATGCCATCAGCACGAGTAAACACTCCTGGACCAAAAGGAGAACCTGCAAAGAAATCTCCCTCATAGCGATCGCCATTAGCATAAATAAATTGACCTTGACCAGTAGGCTGACTACTAATCACATTACTAGAGAGATTCTCCACTAAGTTAAATTCTCCGACAAAGCGATCTTGATTGGCAAAAGTAATTGTACCCGACCTAATTTGTCCATTTTGGAATACTCCTGTAACTCTGGAATCATCAGAGAATATAAAAGTACCCTGTCCATTAGGCAGACCATTCCGAAACTGTCCTTCGTAGCGATTACGATTAGCATAGACATATACACCACTTCCTTCTGGTCTTCCATTGACAAAATCTCCAGCATAATTATCTCCATTGGGATAATTGCATTTAACTCTGCCAGTAGGAGGGTTTCCTTCACAAAAAGGTGCTTCTGTTTGTTCTTGTGCCATTAAGGACTGAGGATGCCACATCAAAATTGTGTATCCCAGGCAAGAACCTGTTAATATCGCTATTTTTAGTTGTTTTATTGATAGCAGCATGGCCTATACTAAGCCTATTTATTAATTTAAAGAGTTTCTATTATTTCTTGATTCCATTATATCCATTATATACAGTTGCACAGAACTGTGGAAATTGATTCTAATTTTACTCCAGAATGTCTCAAGATACTTGATACTTCTTGCAAAAATATTTTATGCTATAATTTACAGATATTTTTTGTCTAAGTTGACTTGATAAGACAGGCAGAATTCCTCATTTTTTCTGAATAATTGATCTTAAGCGATCGCTCTCTAGCCAAATCATTAAAAATAGGCATACTAAAAAAGTTCACCTAATGATTAAAAGCTCAACCAACTAGAAATTTAATAGATTTTTTTTCAACTTAATTAGACAAATCCTAATTATAAATACCAGCTATTAAGTTGGATATTAACCTGAATCTCTTACCCCGATTTCGTTCAGGATTAGAATATGTTCTACTTTAATTCGTCCTGTTTTTGTCTTTTTTTAGGTCTTTCAATTTGACTTTCCATGAAATCCATTACTACCAGTTCTTCTTCAGCATAAATTTGACATAATTCTGTTTTTCCAGGCAGTCAAAATTAACGAAGAAATTTAATTAGAATAATTTATTTTTTTACTCCTCAGTTGTTGGCTGACTTCCTACCTCTTTTTGAATTTCCACACCACTTTGCTCAAACACGACAACTGGGTCAGCTCCTGTCTTAAAGTCCACTCGCTTTACCAATACCTTACCATTAGCTAGTCGTTGTCCAATTTTTACATATCTACTTGTAGGCTCTGTAGGAACCTTAACAATAATCTGCTTTTGATGTCCCACTTGCACAACTCCACTAACTTCTATACCGTCGGCAATAGTTGTATCTGGTGGCGGTGGTGGTGGTGGTGGTGGTGGCGGTGGTGGAGGTGGTGGTGGTGGAAAGCCTGGCCCTCGCCACTGAGGAGGCGGGGTTGACTCTATTGGCAGTTCTGGTAAACCTGGTACTTGTTGAGTAGATGAACTGGGCAACTCTGGGGGTTTTGGTGGAGATGGTGGCTCTTGAGATTGTGATTGTTGTGTAGTACCTGGAGGATGAGCTGCAACTTTTGTATTATTATTTTTTCCTGACTGAGTATTGTTTTGTGATGCTGCTTGTTTGTTTGTATTTTGCGGTAGCTTACTGTTGGGCGTTTGCCTTGATGGAGGGGATGATTGAGCTGAACTTGAATTTTGTCTGTTTGTGGCAGATGGCTGTTGTGAATTTTGTTGTTGAGGAACTTGGTTTGAGTCTGTCCCTTGGTTTGTTCTGGTTGCAGTTGACTCTGGTTCCCTCCAAGAGGAAGGGGATTTAGTTTCTGGTAGAGTTGGAATATTTGGTACTTGCTGACTATCTAATTCAGGAAGTTGGGTAGATACAGAATCTCCTGTTTGATTCGATCTCCGACTTGGTACTGGAATAGTTGGTAAATTTGAGAAGGGGTCTCTGGTCTCTGGAATGCTTGAAATAGAAGTAGGTGTTTGAGTTTGAACTTCTTGTTGGAGGGATTTTGTTCTTTCATTCGGGTCTGTAGACCTAATTAAATCTTTTGCCGTCTCTGACTTTTGGGGAATATCTGGAGATGGGAAAGGTTCGTCAACAGCAAGAATTTGAGAAGGAGATTCAGGAGGGTCTATGGGAGTAGGAGAAGATTCTGGAGTATTGGCAGTAGAACTGTTTCCTCTGTTAAAAAATGGTAGAGATTCACATCCACTTATCCAAACTGATAGTAACCCCGCTCCTAATATTAGTAGAAATTTACGCATTGCTAGTTCCGAAAAGCCTAATATTGTCAAGGGTAGCAAAAATTTAGCAAAATCATACTACCTTTGCGATAAAGTTAACAACCATGTTCTACAAATGAGTTTTCGAATGGTGAAGTATTAGGTAATGGTCTTCTTCGTCTTTGTTGAGCAACAATTGGACTATCATCGCTAGGTACTATCCTTCTCACATTTTGTTGCCAAGTAGTGGGTGCTGTAGTTTCAGGAAGGGTAGGTAGACCAGGTAGTTGTTGGCCTTGTATTTCTGGCAATTGGGCTACGGAAGATTCTTCTGGTGCTAATTCTGGTACTGGTATTTCAGGAACAACAGAAAATGGGTCTCTACCTGTGGGAACAGATATTGTTTGAGAAGGTTGAATTGTAGTATCATCTACCTCATTTCCTAAGTTTTGCTGTAAAACTTTTTCTCTTTCCTCTGGGTCGGTAGATTGGATCAAGTTAGCAACTGTATTGGACTTTTCTGGAACTTCTGCTGATGGAATAGTCGATTGTGATTGTGAATCAGAAGATGGAGAATCTGGAACTTGAGCTAGGATTTGGTTAGAAAAACTGGCAGAATCTGATAATGCCATTAATTGCATATCTTCATCATTAAGTGCTACAGATTCACCTCTAAGTATCCAGAAAGCTAATATTCCTATGCTGACGAAATACAATACTTTGTTCATTTGAGATTTTGTTTATGTTGATAAATTTTACAATAGTTTTAAGATCAAAAATACCATCGTTGCTACTCTAAGTATCACATTTTTAAGTTTTTTTGATCGACTTTCAATAACTATAGCGTCAAGCCAATCTTAATTGTGAACTAGTTATCCCAAAATTCAATGCTTAAAAAAAATCAGGATATTTGTTTCTACTACTTTATTTTGTTTAAAAATTTGTTTTTTGACAATAAATTTATTAAAAAAAAATTAAATTTCCCATCATTAATTGGTTTATAGTGAGTTATATTTTTCTCTAGTTGCCTTCTCAAGGTATTCCCTTTTACCTCCCTTTATCATCAAATTTATGTGAATCTAATTTAATATTAGATATTAATAAAATTCATCTAAAGTAAAATCAAGAAATAATTTGAATGATATAGTAACTTCAGCTAAACTTTTCAACAAGACTGGTCTACTTAATTAGTAGACATTAATAGAGATTAGATAAAAATCTACTCAATTGTAGTATGTTGAATTTAGTCATTATAGAACCGAGATTAGGTATCAAAGGTAAAAAATCATGGGAACAGTTTCTATATCTCCGGTTGTACTAATTATTCTAGATGGTTGGGGTTATCGAGAAGAAAAAGAAGGAAATGCGATTGCTGTTGGTGAAACACCTATAATTGATAGCCTTTGGCAAGCATATCCTAGAACCTTGATTCAAGCTTCTGGCAAAGCAGTAGGTTTGCCAGAAGGTCAAATGGGTAACTCGGAGGTCGGTCACTTAAATATTGGTGCGGGGAGAATTGTACCCCAGGAGTTGGTAAGAATATCTGATGCTGTAGAAGATGGGTCAATTGCTCAAAATCAAGATCTTGAAAAATGTTGTCAAGATATTAGTGAGCGTAATTCCAAACTACATTTAGTGGGTTTATGTTCCCCAGGAGGAGTTCATTCTCATGTAAACCACTTATTAGGTTTACTGGATATGGCTAAAGCAAAAGGAATTTCTGATGTTTGTATTCATGCTATTACTGATGGACGTGATACAAACCCAAAATCAGGAGTTCAGGTACTCAAACAAATAGAATATCACATTAATCAAAGTGGTGTAGGACGAATTGCAACTATTAGTGGTCGCTACTATGCAATGGACCGGGATAAACGATGGGATAGAATTCAAAAAGCTTATGAAGTGATGACCAAAGACGGTTATGGAGTTGGTTGTTCTGCTTCTGATTTACTACAAAAGTCTTATACTGAAGGTATAACAGATGAATTTGTAATCCCAGTTAGAGTATCCCCAGGAGCTATAGAACCTGGAGATGGAGTAATATTCTTTAATTTTCGTCCTGATCGTGCCCGTCAATTGACTCAAGCTTTTGTAGATCCAGATTTTAATGGGTTTGAGCGCCAACAAATTCAACCATTGACATTTTTAACTTTTACTCAATATGACCCTAGTTTATCTGTCTTAGTGGCTTTTAAGCCTCAAAACTTAAATAATATTCTCGGACAAGTAATTTCTCAGCATGGTCTACGCCAACTCCGCACCGCTGAAACTGAAAAATATGCTCATGTAACTTACTTTTTCAATGGAGGTTTAGAACAACCATTTGAGGGAGAAGACCGAGAATTGATTCAAAGTCCAATGGTTGCTCATTATGATGAAGCACCAGAAATGTCAGCTAAAGAAGTAACAGAAGTAGCGATCACTGCTGTGGAAAAACAAATCTATTCTCTAATTGTGATTAATTATGCTAACCCTGACATGGTAGGTCATACTGGGGTTATGGATGCGGCAGTAAATGCAGTTAAGACAGTTGACTATTGTTTAGGACAACTTTTAGATAGTATTAGTAAAGTAGGTGGCACAGCAATAATTATTGCTGACCATGGTAATGCTGAATATATGTGCGATGAACAAGGAAGTCCTTGGACAGCTCACACTACAAATCCTGTGCCATTTATACTCATAGAAGGAGAGGGACGAAAAATTCCCGGTCATGGCACTAAAGTGCCTTTACGACGAGATGGGTGTTTAGCAGATGTAGCACCAACTATTTTGGAGATTTTACAGTTGCCCCAGCCTCCTGAGATGACTGGAAGGTCAATAATTGAAAATGCCGGATATGATATTCAACAAAATCGTACTCCTGTGCGAATGGGTTTGTAGTCAGCTAGTTAGACAGGAGGCAGTTCAACAATTAATAATTAATAATTAATAATTAATTATTACCTCTCCTTTAAAACAAGAGGATTGACTCAAAGGAAAATTTTTCTTTTTATCACATTATAAAGAGGAGGCTTTAAACCACAATTTTTCGGTAATGGAAAACAAAAGGAGATTTTTAAAGAAGTGGTCAGCTTTTCCTGCGGAATGCTGCGCAAACAGCGATCGGTAAGTTTTTTTTGAGACTTCCTCGGATAGCGGAGCATTCCGGAACGGAAAGGAGATTTCAACTCCTCCGAAGGCCATCCTGCTGATAAGCAGCCAGGGATTTTTACCCAGAGCTGCTATAAGCTGATAGCTAGTTACACTTCTAAGTCAAGCTTTGTTTTCTAAAAATTATCTCCCTCAATATCAGTGAAATTATTGGATTTTTTAACGAATTAAAAATTATGAATGTTGTTCAACTTGCAGAAATTATCTGGATTATATCGGCTATCGGTATTGTTGTATTTGTCTTGTTACACAGCCCCAAAGGTGATGGAATTGGTGGTATTGGTGGACAAGCTCAATTGTTTACTAGCACCAAAAGTGCAGAGATAACCTTGAATAGGATTACTTGGACTTTTTCTGTACTTTTTATGGGTTTAACCATACTTCTTAGTGCAGGGTGGTTACCACAGTGATAAGAATTTAGAATTTAGAATTTAGAATTTAGAATTCAGAACTAAATTTGAAGGTTTGATAATGTTCTAACTATCCTAGCGACTACTATACATTCCCAGACAAATGTCTGGGAAACAAGTAAATTTAGCCAACTATTTTAGGTTAATAAACTTTTCCAAATTATTAACTAATGTAGGAGGCCAACGACGAATATTAGCTACCCAATCAAGGTCTTGATAACGGGGATCTAATCCTACAGCAGCTACCCAGTTACTTTCTGCTTCTCCTTTTTTGCCTTGTTCCCAAAGACAAGCAGTTAATGCTGCCCGCATATCAGCAAAGTTAGGATATTTACGAACCAGACTTTTTATAGTTTTTACTGCTTCTTGAGTTTGTCCAATTTGGTAAAGAGCTAGAGAATAATTGGCACGAGCAAAGGCATATTCAGAAGCTAATTCACTAGCTTTTTTGTAATCTTCGGTCGCTTTTTCCCATTCTTCTAGTCCTCCTTCTGCATTGCCACGGTTATTGTAGGCAATTGGATCTTCAGGGTCTAATTCTATAACTTGATTATAATCAGCGATCGCCTCTGACCATTTGTTGAGTCTTTCATAAGCAATACCACGATTTAGATAAGGGTCGGGAGCATTAGGAAAAATTTCTATTGCTTTTTGATAATCAGATATTGCCTCTTCTATTTTATTTTGGCTAAGTCTAATATTACCTCTGTTGCTCCAGATCGCTGGATTATCGGGATATTGTTCTAGGATTTGAGTCCATAATTGTTCGGCGTTGGCAAAGTCACCGTTATTACTGGCATTTAAGGCTTGATTAAATAGATTGTCTAATTCTTCTAATTGAGTGGGGGTAATATTCTGTGGTTGAGTGGCAGCTATTACAGTTACTGGGTTGCTCAAGCAAAATACAGATAATAAAAGGATTGTTATGAAAAGTTTGCGAATTAAGTGTGGCATATTGATAATTTGTTTATAGTATTAAAAAGATAAATAGTATCACATTGTCTGACGCTTCAATTATTCTATATTAGTAGGTAATGATTTTAAACTTTTATTATATAGTAATTTGTTTAATTTCCTGTAATATTATTGTTAATAAAGGAATTATTAGTTTAATTTCCAGAAAA
The DNA here is from genome assembly GCF_010692685.1 of Okeania sp. SIO2F5. NCBI lineage: Bacteria > Bacillati > Cyanobacteriota > Cyanophyceae > Oscillatoriales > Microcoleaceae > Okeania > Okeania sp. SIO2F5. The sequence goes on from NZ_JAAHGU010000139.1 coordinate 11,090, forward strand.
GTTACTTGTTATTTTGATTGTGAGTAATACTAAGTTTGTTAAAAATATGGAAGAGCTTGCTCCTCATAATTAGTGACTGATTTTATGGTTCAATCCAACCTTGAAAAGCTGCTACTAAAATATTAGCTACTGGATTATCTAGAGCTTCTTTGAATGCTTCTGTTCCTACTGATTTTAATGCTCCTATGACTCGCTGTTTTAATGTGGGGTTATTTTCTACAATTTCAATAGCTTGGGTAACAACTGCCATTTGACCTGCTGTGGTTTCTGTAGGGTTTGACTGTTCTAATTGTTTGAGAAGTTGTTGAATTTATGCTGCTGTTTCAGCTAATGTTTTTTGTTGAGCTTCATAAATATTTCGAGCAATTTTTGAGTCTTTAATTTCTCCTTGGCTACCAGCTAAACCATAAATTTCTCCTGTGTTGCCAACTGCACCACGAATTTCTCCGTCTTTTCCAATTCCATAGTTTTCTCTAATATCAATTTGATTTCCACTACCTTCTGACATATTTGTACTTCCTTCATTACTATAATTTTCTATATTAACACCACCAGACCGATTAACAGTTGTATCTACCCAAGCTGTTAGTTGTCTAATTTGTTTATCCTTCTCTGCTAAAAGCAGTCGAACTTGCTCCGATGGAAGAGCTGTCGTTTCGTTATAAGTCTGAAAATATTCAGAGTGTAAAACTGAATGGTCAGCTTGGGGTGTCGTTTCAGCTTTTATCAATAATCCCTCATCATTCTTACCCCGTATTTCCATAGAACGCATTCTTAATTCTGCTTCTGGATGGTCTTCTTGTAGCTTCCGAAATGAGTATGCAACTATTCGAGGGTCTACTGCTTGGTTGTGATAGAGGTCTAGTGTCTCTACCATCGGAGTAATAAAATTCACAAATTCACCTTCCTCAAAAATCTTTTCCCAATCAGCAGGTTGACGGCGAGGATTATCATTAAGACTCTCTTCAGGAGTAAGTTTCAGAAATTCAGGTCGTTGATCAGGGGGAAGACGCATATATACATAATCACATTTGATACCATCTAGTTTAGTTCTCGTAGTTATCCCCCAATCCTCAAGAAAAGCTCCGGTTAAAGTTGCACCTGTGAGGTCAGCTTGGTCTAGAAATGTTCCTACTAACTTAGCACGGGAAAGGTTAGTATCTTGAAGGTTGGCTAAGTTGAGATTCGCTTCTATGAAACTGGCATTAGTTAGGTTTGCTCCCTGGAGATTGACTCCTTGAAGGTCGTTAAAGCGATTGAAGTTCTGATTTTCTCCTTTACCTGTTCTAACTAACTCTCTGACTTTAGGCTCTTTTAGATAGGTTGTTCCTGGTCGTATGCGGTCTAGTTTTATAGTGTTTTTCCAACAAGTACGGGTTATGTTAGCTCCTCTAAAATTTGTACTTTTGAGAGTAGCATTTGTGAAGTCAGCATCAGTTAAATTTGCATCTCTGAAAGATGTTCCACATAAGGCAGCAAAAGCAACAGCTATATTATGAAGAAAAGTGTATTTGTCATCTTCTTTCATCCCTCGATCAGCAAAGTAACTACTTAATAGTGTCTGGAATAAGGTTGCGACGAAGGCTACGTCAAAGGAATAGGCAAAGGTTGCGACAACCTTTGCTGCAAAGGCAATGGCAATGGCTATGACAAAGGCAATGGCAATGGCAAAGACTATGGCTATGACTCCAGCTACCGCAAAAGCTCCGGCTAGGGCGACGGCAAAAACTCCGGCTCCAGCTACGGCAAGGGCTACAACTACTGCTCCGGCGACGGCGACGGCTTTGGTTATGCCTAAGTATCCGGCTATGACAAAGGCTACGGCTACACCGAAAGCCCCAGTTACAGCTACTGCGAAGGCTTCGGCTGAGTTTTCTACTCCTTTATAAATAAACATTATCCAGGGTAGAATAGTTAAAATTAGGTACAACCAACCAAAAACTTGATTTTCTATACGACTTGAATCAAATATTAGTAATATCAGAGCTGAAGTGAATAGATTCAAAAAAGCTGATAGACCAACTAAAACAAAAACACCAACAAGCAAAACTACCACCCAACGCTTTTGTAAACCTGCCCTAGCTCCCTGAAATTTAGCACCGCTCAGATTCGCTCCTCGAAAATTAGTACCTCGAATATCCGCCCCACTAAAATCTGCTCCTGACAAATCTTCTCCCTCAAAAGATAGACCTCTAAGACTAACACCTTGGAAATCTCGTCTACCTTTTTCATCTTCCTGCAATATCTCACGCGCTCTCATCATTAGTATTTCTGGAAAATTGAGAATTTAGGGTCACTTAGGTCGATACATAAAGTCAAAAGTCAAAAGTAAAATTTTAGAGGTTTCAAACCTCAACCGAGAGGTTTTAAAGGCCAAACGAAAGGTTCCAAACCTTAACTGCTGTTAGCTAAAGGCTAATTTTATAGACTATCCTAGACAAATATCTACAAAATTTCTAAGTTATCATACTTCTAATCTCTGTTAATATTATTAGGACTTACACAGAGACTAAATATATAGCTTTCAAAACTATAACGTTATAGTTTTTAGACTCTATATATATTACCTTTGCGTAAGTCCTGCTCCCGATCAAATCATATTTTTTGCTTTAGCCTGAATCAATAAATCTGAATCATTAGCAACTAAATCACCAGCTTGACTATCCCCTAACTGCTTTAACCCCAACAAACAAGCATATTTCAAGTCAAAAATTCTCGTATTACTAATAGTCTCCCTAAGCAAAGATATAACCCTCTCATCTCCTAAATTAGCCAAAGCAAGAGCAGCAGCACCACGAGACTTCTGAAACTGAGGCGCTTTGTTATCCAGTGCTTCTACCAATAAATCATAACCATCAAAATATTTCAGCCAACCTAAAAGTTTAACTACATGATAGTGAGCACCATAATCATTATGAGCGCTTTCTGCAAAGGTTGCCATTAATGCTGCACCTGCAACCTCTGGATAAGTCTCTAAAAGGGTTTTGCCAGCTAAATAACACCTACCAAAATCTGTACTGTATAATTCTTTAATGGAAAATTCTAAAGTGGGGGTTTGGTCGTATTCATGGACTAATTCTAAATCATTGGGATGGTCACGAACGACCAAATCTAAATAGGGTTCGATCTGAGCAAAATTAATCTCACCTGTAGGAATACCTGTTCCTGCTAGGAGTCTAATTCCTCGGAGACGAAAAACCATGGAAACAGGGCATTTAGCAATATTAGGAATAGATGGATAATATTTAGTATCGATTAGGTCTTGAATACAACCCCGTCTAGCATTAACATTTGAGTGTTCTAAAAATTCTACCACTTTTGTCATCTGGGAATAATCCCCTGTTAAACGGCAAACAGTAGCGATCGCTGCACTAGCAATAGGTTCGTCATCAGATGCTGTAAATTGTTGAATCTTATTTATTGCAGGTTTATAGTTAAATTTTCCTAACACCTGAATAATCAAACGATAACTTTGACCAGGTTTTTCCAACAACTGAGCAATTTCTGCAAGAATTTCTAGATCTTCAGTTCCTATTTCCCCAATTGCCCAGACAGCATTTTCTACAGTGTAACAGTCTTCGTCTCCTAAGCAAGCTCTAATTGCAGGCAGTGCTGATGTTGCATTTAAACGTCCCAATGTTTCGACCGCTTTACGTCTAGCAATTTTATGTTCTAGAACTGGGTTTGTATCTTGTAGAGTTTTGATTAAGACATTGATTGAACGTTCACTGGGAAAGTTAACTAAATGACTTGCTGCAATATAACGATCGGATTTATCTTCTAATTCTTCGATTGGTGTTTCTAGTAAAGCAATTGCTTTTTCTTCACTTAATCCGGGGAATATATTCAAAAAACGCTTATCCATTTTCTCTAGTGTTAATTACAATCAACAATTAGTTTCTTGAATAGATCGTACAGCAGTTTGCGACAGAAGCATAGACTGAAAGCTTTCAGTGTCAGTTTATATCATTCGTAAAGTTATGAGGTAGTAGGTGTAAATTCAAGATATAACACTAGAAACGGAGCATAAATTGGGGATATTTCTTCAAGAGAGCTTCAATAGAAAATTTTTATTATACTTAATCATTCGGACATGGTTTTATGAACCTCTTCCATTATTTTTGATAGGGTTATTTATTGAGGTTAAATGTGTTTAAAAAGCTTAATTATTATTTTTTTTAAACATCAAAACATTTAGTGTTTTTAACAAAAATATTATTACTGGAATAAGTTCATGTTAAAAACAAAAAATAATGCCACATTTATTTTACAAAAGCTTAAAGTTGAACGAGAGAGTAAAATAGCAATTTTATATGAAAAATAGCACAAGGAAGAAGGAAAAAATCTGGCGTTGTCTGAGTTTTATGCTTTTGATATGTCCGTGCCCTTTGCTTCGAGTTCGATACAAGTAATATCAAATCCGCTGTAATAAGGAGATATTAACAAAAATAAAAACCCTTCTCGATCAAGATTTGGACACTTAGATAACTACCCTATAATCATCGAATTTGCTATAATTAGGCATTGCAAAGTGACCAGTGATTTGATATTTTTGATTGATTTTGATTTTGGATTTAAGAATTGCTAAGAATGATTAATATTAGATTTTTTTAGTCAAAGTATAAACCAATTTTTTGCAGTATCATTCCATAATATGCAACCCCAGTAGACATCTCCTCCACGCATAGGGAGTAGGCAGCTTTGCTGTAGGCAGTAGGGAACCCACCCCTAGCCCCTCCCCCTCCCAGGAGGGGAAATAATTGATAATTTATGTGTGAGAATTGATTTGATTTTTTATTATCACGCCTATGTCTAGTAGTTATACCAATTTGAAAAAAGAATGTTACGAATAGTAAGAGGAATAAAAAGACAAATGCAGGATATTCCCTTTGACAAAAAGGATGATTTCCGAGCTAAAAACTGGTATTGAAGCAATTCCCATACGGATCCTGACTCCTGACTCCTAAGAAATAGCCTAACCATTTGTAGCAAACATTTATCAAATTGGTATTATATTATCTCCCCATCTCCCGATCATCATTTGTAGTCACCACAGTATTTATGCAGCGACACTGGTTAGGAGAAGGAATCAATTAAATAATCTAGATAAACCCAAAATTCTGCTAAAGCTTGAGGAGACATATCTCTGGGGGAACAAGCACGATTCCGTGTATATTGAAGTGCGCTAACATAAGGCGCAGTAGGCAAATTGAGGGCGCGGTAAACTTCGCGCTGGCCAGTAATAGCCCAATCATCCAGAGGAGCAGTACTACCAACTACTAGACAATAATTAATTAGCCTCAGATAATGACTCAGGTCACGATAACATTTTTCGATCTTAACTTGAGAATCACAAGGTCCGCCAGGTTTGGTAAGATCGGGGTACTTTCTAAATACCCATTCACTAGCTTCTTTTGTCACAGCATCAATACGAGCAGCCAGCTTTTCTGCTGCTTCTATACGAGCATAAGTACGTTTTAGACCGCCTCGAATACACTCTAGATCGGAGTAGTTAGGAAAACGCTCTGCTATGTCAGCAGCAGTAATTACAGTTGAAATAAATGACTTCATTATTTTTTTTATAGCAAATGAAGCAAAAATTAGGAGAGAATAAATGAATAGTAAATAGAAAAAAACGAGATAAACTACAGCTATATTTTTTTTTCATCACCTAATCTATACTTCAACTACTTCTAAAGCTTTTGTAGAGATATTATATCAAAATACTTCAGTTTTTTTATAGACTAAATAAAATCATATTTTCTCTTAAATATAATATATATAACCATGTAAAATCACTACCCAATTATGTTATTTTTTGTAATTTAATCTACCATAAAATCAATATATTTTTTTATTATGAAATAAATTAAAATTTCAGTTTTTTGACATAAATAGTCTGCCTAGACATTGATTTTTAACAAAATTAATATTCTGAATAATCTCTTAGATTAATTTCCATCAAGCTCTTATTCAGAGGTTATGTGTTCATAAAAATTATCCAAGTTATTTTGAGAAAGTTGTTTTTTTAAAACCTTTAGTTTTCGATACTCTCTATAACCTAAAGCAATAGAGATTTATCATGAAGTTAATATTTTATTCTGCAAATTTGTCAAGCAATCAAGGAAAAAAGTAATATAAATTAACTTTTAAGTCCTGATAGTTTAGTTTATTGATCGGCTAAAAATTATTTAAATTCTATATTTCCTTATATTCAATCAAGAACTGTTTTAACCAGGGGTAATTATCCATTATTAATGAAATCTGTCACACCCTGCGGGGTCGCACTGCTGTTCCCTTTGACAAAAATTAGATATATGGTTTTAAAAGCAAAACAATTTATTATATCAAGTTAGGTGTACAGAAACTATAAAGCGCGGACATAATATGATTCTAAATAAAGTTTTATTACTTTGTTTCTCATAAATGGGATTTTAAACTGCTAGTGCTTTATATACTTAATCAGTGACTATATTTAAGTCATATATTTTAGAATTAGCTTTACTAAGGAGAATTCAATGCTTGACGCTTTTTCCAGAAAGGAGAGCTAGAACAGATCATCAGGGCAGTTTATAAGCAGGTACTAGGAAATCAGTATCTCATGGAAGGCGATCGCCTCTCTAGTGCTGAGTCTCTACTCCGTAATGGCGATATTACAGTTCGTGAATTTGTTCGGAGTGTGGCTCAATCAAGTCTTTATCAATCACTCTTTTTTCACTCTTCGTCTCAGTACCGCTTTATTGAGTTAAACTTTAAGCATTTATTAGGTCGTCCTCCTCAAGGGCAGGAGGAAATTTCTGAGCACGTTCAGACTTATAACGAACAAGGATACGAAGCTGAGATTAACTCGTACATTGATAGTGACGAGTATATCCAGAGTTTTGGCGATAATACTGTACCCTATCCACGCAGTATTCGTTCAGTTGTTGGGCTGAAAAACGAAGCATTCAACCGGATGTTTTCTCTATTACGCGGCTCTGCGACTAACGATAGCGATAAACGTGCCCAATTAATTTCTTCTGTAGCTGCTAATTTATCAACTCCTATAAAGCCACTGGCAATGGGCAATGGAGCTTCTTATGGTAATACAGAAAAGCGCTTCACAATAGCGTTTTCTACCTCTCAAGCTCCTGCTAGATTGGGCAAGCTCAGTAGTCAAGAATGCGTAGTCAAATACAGCCAAATGTCTAAGATACTTCAAAACATCCAGAAAACAGGCGGAAAAATTATCAGTATTAGCGAAGTTGCTTAATGGGACTTACACAAAATAGAAGTAGAAAATAGGCTCAAATATAGACAGGAAAAGACTTTGATGTCAAAAAGGCATAAATCCTTAATTACTAAGGGTTCTAGGCATTTTTAGGGCATTGACGTAATTTCCTGATCTAGACCAACACGAGCGCCATTTTTCGACCTAAAAATGTTTAAGTCCCATTTAATGCCTTTAGTTTTTTTTACCTAAACGCATCAGAAGGCCAGCACTATAATCTATGATGAGCGTGTCTGGATGAATGATGCGTGTATAATTATGATTCGATGTCATCATTAGACACAAATATTAATAGTTTATCCAGTATACAT